>NZ_JADQBH010000182.1 GCF_016278715.1 Marinilabilia sp.
GGCTATATATGGATTCCGATAAAAACTTGAAAGTGACTTCCACCTCAAATCAGGACAACCCGTTGATGGACATTTCTTCGGAAAAAGGAGTACCATTGCTTGCACTGGATGTCTGGGAACATGCCTATTATTTGAAATACCAGAATATGCGGGGCACTTATGTGGATAACTTCTGGAATGTGGTGAACTGGAAAGCCGTTAGTAACCGCTGGGAAGGAGCCAATAAGGGCGAATGGAAAGGCTAAAAAGCAGAGGGCAAATTGCATGAAGAATAATGGGGCATCGGTAGACTTAATTGTCCGGTGCCCCATGTAGCTTGCTTATTTGACTTCAAAATCAAAGAATTCTTTTTCTTCAATGTACCCTTTCAACCGGTCACCAATTTTTACGGGGCCTACACCTGCAGGCGTTCCGGTATAGAGGTAATCGCCAATTTTCAGAGTGAAGTATTTTGAAACATGTGCGATGATTTGATCAATGCTGAAAATCATATCCGAAGTATTCCCTTTTTGACGGATTTCTCTATTGATTTCGAGATGAAAATTCAGATTTTTTAGATCGGGGTATTGCTCTTTATTAACAAACTTTGAGATGACAGCCGAATGGTCAAAGGCTTTACTTTTTTCCCAGGGCAACCCTTTTTTCTTTAGCTGATCTTGCAGGTCACGGGCCGTGAAATCTACCCCCAGGCCTATCTCATCATAATAGCGGCTGGCAAATTTCTCTTCAATATTTTTTCCTAACTTGTTGATGCGAACGACAATCTCCAACTCATAATGAAACGAATTGGCAAAATCAGGAAGAAAAAACGGATCGTTGTTCCGCAACAGAGCGGTATCGGGTTTTGAAAATATTACCGGCTCCGAAGGAACCGGGTTTTTCAGTTCTTTGGCGTGATCTTCATAGTTTCGGCCAATGCACAATATCTTCATTGATTCAAATGTTTTCTAAATTATCCTTTGCCAAAAGCATTTCGTAATTTGATGTTGGTCAATACTTTTTTGGTGAAAAGCGGAAAGTCCCCATTCATCATCCAGCTATAATAACCGGGATCGGTATCCAGCACCTCGGTTACCGGTTTTCCTTTGTATTTTCCGAAGTTGAAGACTTCCACTCCTTTTTCATTGAAGATGATTCGCCCTGCAAAATCAGCATTTCTGTTGTGAGCCGAGAATTTTGAGAGCCACTCCATATCGTTTTTAAGGTCGGAGTAATGATCCAGCTGTGCTTTCAATACTTCATACGTGGCACGGGTATCGGCTTCTGCACTGTGGGCATCGTCCAGATTTTTATCACAATAGAATTTGTATGCAGCTTCCAGGGTCCGTTTCTCCATCTTGTGGAAGATGGTCTGAACATCAATAAACTTCTTTTTGGTCATGTCGAAATCCACTTCGGCACGAATAAACTCTTCAGCCAATAGCGGAATGTCAAATTTATTGGAATTATAGCCGGCAATGTCGCATCCTTCCATGAATGTGGCGAGTTGCCGGCCAACTTCTTTAAAGGTGGGGGCATCGGCAACATCCTCATCGTAGATGCCATGAATTTCCGATGTTTTCTTTGGAATGGGCATTTCCGGGTTGATCCGCATGGTTTTGGTTTCTTCATTGCCGTCAGTATCTATTTTGAGTATGGAGATTTCAACAATGCGATCGGCGGCAATGTTGATGCCGGTGGTTTCCAAATCGAAAAAAACGATGGGATTTTTTAAGTTTAATTGCATGAGTTTTTATCTTATGTCTTTATTGATGTGTTTTCTGAAATGATTAAGAAACAAAAATAGTTAATCGGGTGGTTTATACCTAAAAATTATTCAGGGAGTTTTTGTCTGACCATTCGGGTGTACCTTTTATGGTCAGAAACCGGGTTCCTAAATTTTCTTGTATTTACTCCTTTGAAGTCCCGTATTTTTCCACAAACCGGGGCCAGACATCTTCATTGAACCATTTGAATCGGGGCGCGATTTGCTGAATTTTGAGGTAGGTTGAGCGGGCGTTTTCAACCTGTTCCATAGACTGGTAGGAGAATCCCAGCGTAACTAATGTGTTAAGGTAAAACCAATGGCCCTGATGATATTTGCTGCCGGCTTCCATCAGTTCAACGGCATGTTTGTAATGATGCAAAGCCTCTTCTTTATCACCTCCAAAAATTGAAGGAACATAATATAACTGGTTTCCTTTTTCAACCAGGTAATGAATGTTGGTGCTGTCGATTGCTGCAGAAGTTTTTAGGGCCGACAAACTTCTTGGACCAAGCACCATCGCTTTGTATCGGGCAAGGGCCATTTCGAATCCGTAGAAACCGCTTTTCAGGGCATGAGGTGCTGCATCGGCTTCAGGCATTTCTGTAAGTTCTTCCAGATAATCCCATCCGGTTTTCAGAAATTTTTCTGCTTCATCTTCTTTGTCGTTTCCCAGGCAATACCCAATGTATCCGTACCAGGCCAGGACGACTTCAAAGAGTTGGTCATAGTTGCCGGGTTCTCTTTGCGCGGCCATCTGCTCCATGGTTTTTCTCCACGGTTCCATGTTTGTTGTGGTGTAACACTCAAAAAACAGCTCATCATGATTTTGTCCCGCGGCAGGGTTAAGCAGCAATCCTGTTAAAAGCACAATTAATAAAACGGTTATATTTTTCTTCCTTTCCATGTGGTCTCTTTTAAAATCAATTGCCGCGTGGCAATATAAAAAAGATGAATCAGCGCAATTTGTTGTAGCGGCATTAACAACAGATTTCTTATTACGGATGTTCCGCTGGCTATCGAGACAAAAATTCGCATTGAAAACAATAGCAGAAAATATGCCAGAAGCCATGTTGGTGATATTGACAGAACGATGGGCAACCATCCCAACGACGAGAAGATCACATAAATCCAACCTGCAAAGATGTTTCCTCCGAAGAAGAAACGTGCACTGCGTGCCAGTCCCTGAAGTGCATCCCGGTAGTTGGTGTACATCCGGCATTTCAATCCCTCGGGGGCCAGAGCGGTTCTCACTTTCAAGTTTTTCTTCTTAATGTATTGGGCGATGGCAATATCTTCTACTGCCTGGTTTTTCACTGCCTGATGAAATTGGTGTTCGCGGTAAATTTTGCCGTCAAACAACATAAATTGCCCGTTGGCGGCTGTCATCAGTGACCAGGGAATAAAACGGGAAATAGCAAGAGGAAGCAGTGAAATCAGGATGATATTTACCTGAGCAACCAATAACCATTCTCCCAATGTTTTCATTTCCTGATGGGGGAAAAAAGAAAAAAGTGCCAGATGGTTGTGTTTTATGTTTGATAAAGCCAGGTCTAAGGCATCCTGATTAACGGTAACATCGGCATCGAGGAACAATAAATAATTTCCCCGGGCTTTTTCCGCCAGACGATAACAAGCGTGGTTCTTTCCTTTCCAATCGGGAGGAACCTCTTTGCCTTTAATAAGCCGGATACGACAATCTTTACTCTTCCAAAGTTTAACGATGGCAGCAGTCTCATCTTCCGACTGGTCATCGTAAATAATGATTTCACCTACCGTTTCGTCACATTTCAGTAGACTTTGAAAAAGGCCGGGTAGGTTTTTTGCTTCATTGCGGGCCGGAATCAGAATGGATACATCGCTGTTTTGCTTTGTAAAGCTTTTAAACACTGGCATTCCGGTGAGAAGATTCAGAAACGATGTCAGCCATCGAACGGCGATGATTGTAAAAGCAATGAAGGCTAATATTGTAATAAAATCCATTTGTACAGTTATTGAGCGGTTGAGTGATACTGATTTAAAGATCCGTGTTCTTGTTGTGATGTTCAATGCACTCATCCATAAAATCATTATAACTTTGTTCTATGTTTGCAGGTTTATATGTGTTGGTTATCAGGTCTTTAATGTAAAGCCATACAGACGGTCTGGGACTTCCGAAATAATCAATCAGCGTTACCACCATCTTAATTGGGGCTCCAGTTTTGCCTGCCAGATGCGCTACGCCGGGTTCGAAATGAAGGTAACGGGTTGCCTGAGCCTGCAACTTTCCCTGAGGATACATCAATAAAAGGTTGTGGGTGTTTTTGAGTATGTTTTTTGCATAAATTAAGGATGCAGGGGTCGTGGAGTGATTTCTTCTGATGGAAAATGCACCCCCCTGTGTCAGAAATTTTCTTTTCTCCAGCTCTTCTTCCAGCATCATGACATAGAAATTTTTCTTCCAATATTTATTATTGAGGTAATTGACGAAAAAACCATCCCACCACGAGAAGTGATTGTTGATTACGAGGATGGAAGAATTTGGGGTGCCGGTATCACCTTCAATAAATATTTTTTTGAATTTTGCATGAATTATAATCTGAGTAAACAGCTTAAACAACCAAACGAGAAAAGGATTATGAGAGGCTTTTATCATATAAATAGAGTTGAATCAATCATTTTTTGAGCTGCGTGTCAATAAAACTGAATTTACAAATTAAGGAGATTTAGTAAAAAGAAAAAACCGATTTGTGCTGCCAATAATCCCGGAGCCACCGGATTGTCGTAACGGACTTTTGTGAGTTTGAAAACACTCAGAAAAACAAACGAGATGATAAACCACGCCAGATAATTTTGGTGTGGAACATTCTTTCCGGCCCAGTTCCACATATCTGATTCTATAGCAACAGGTTCGAGAAACAGGTCATAGCCAACTAAAATAGCAGATCCAATTAAAAGTGGTCCGCCACCGTGGAGGTTTATTTTTTGAACCAGTTGCCATACAATGTAAACCAACATTACCCAGTTGATCCCGATAAGCAGAGGAGTGCCTGAAATTTTGGGGCCCAAAGTCGCCCCATACTGGTATTCTCCAAAAATTACTCCTGTGTTAACGCCGAGGGCTTCAATAAAAATGCCACCAATCAGCACAAAGACCGATGCACCTATAAATCTGGAATTCCATGGCCGATGAAACCACAACATAATCACTGTTGACATTAGAATGGATACCCCGGTAAGGTTTTGAAAAAGCTCACGGGTAAATGGAAATGCAAATCCGATAACTCCAACGGAGTAGTATATGAGCCAGAATCGGTTGATTCTTTTCGGAGTCAGATGTTTTCTCGTTAATTTCTTAAATGTTTCGGTCATAGTTGTTCAATTTCTTTTTCAACAATGGCGGCCGAAGCCAGACAAAGAGGAATGCCTCCTCCCGGGTGCACGCTTCCTCCTGTAAAAAACAAATTGCCGAATTCTTTCGATTTGTTTTGATGCCTCAGAAAAGCCGACCAGATGGAATTGGAATTATTTCCGTACAGTGCGCCTTTCCAGGAACCGGTATTGGTCTCAATCGTTTGGGGTGTAGCAACTTCTTCGAAAAGAATATCAGGTTGAGGATCAAATTTCAATGTTCGCTGGATTTTTTCAATGATTTTTCTTCTGGCCTTATCTACTGAATCCTGCATGCCCGCCTGGTCTGTTGAAGGTGCATTTATCATTACAAACCAATTTTCCTGGCCTTTGGGCGCATCGGATTCCACAATTTTGGAACTGATAAAAATATAAACCGTGGGATCGTCAAATAGTTGATGTTCTTTGAAAATTGAACGAAATTCTCCGGCATAATCAGATGAGAATAGAATATTGTGAACGTCCAATTGGGGGAATGAGCGCCTCATACCCCAATAAAATATGAGGGCTGAAGAAGAGAGAGAAGGTTTTCTGACGGAGCGGGGCATTTTCAGTCTTCTTCCGGAATCCCGGTAAAAGGTGTTGACATCCATATCCGATATCACCAGGTCTGCGTTAAACTCTTCTTCATCAGCAATTACCTTTGTGATGCGACCATCTTTGGATGTCAACCCGGTGACTTTTTTTTCAAATTTAAATTCCACGCCCAGGCTAAGTGCTTTTTGGTAAACCGCTTCAACAATACTGTACATGCCTTTTTCGGGGAAAAATGCACCTTCATTGTGCTCCAGGTGCGCAATCATATTGAGCATACTGGAAGCTTTGTAGGGGGAAGAACCGTTGTAGGTGGCATATCTGTCAAAAATCTGTATAACCTGAGGACTGCGAAATATTCGTTGGTTCTCATTGTGCATGGTTCGCAGCGGTTTTACTTTGAGAAGCGGCATTAGCTCACCCGGTTGTTTTTTTCTTGCCGAGGAGATAATATTTTTCAGAGAATTAAAAATAAACAAATCGGCTGATGACAGATAGCGATCGCTTGCTGTTTTAAGGTAATTTAGAATATTCTCTGCTGGTTCTCCCGTTTTTTTTTCAATCTCTTTGGCAAAATCTGTAGGGTTTTCGGGGACATTGATGGTGGTACCGTCATCATAAAAGTACCGACATACATTTTTAAGTTTTTTGAACCTGAATTTTGAACCAGAACTGTCTGAGCCAAGGTCTAATAGTTCTGTAACCAGATTGGGAAGAGTGAAAAGTGATGGTCCGGTGTCGAAACGGAATCCGTCTCTTTGTATTTGATGTATTTTACCACCAGGGCGGTTATTTTTTTCCAAAACAATAACAGAGTAGTTGCGGGCTGCCATGCGCACAGCTGTTGCGAGACCACCGATGCCTGCTCCTATTATAATGCATTTTTTTTGTTTCATCATTTTGCTTTAAGCGTAAACAAAACATTTAGTTTATATGTTTAATTTTTATATTTTAATTATCATGCCTGCTAAATCTTACAACTATATTGCTGGACGCTGTATGTTCCTTTAATGGAATATTTGTTTAAACAATCTTGTTATGAAAGGAATCTGTAAGCACTAAAAGAATTGAATTTAAGAGAAATTTAAAGGAAATTGAGGTAGTAATACAATTTTTATGACAAAAGTTTTAATTGCAGGAACAGGACTTGGAGGCTTGGCAACCGCGCTCAGGCTAACCAGCAAAGGACATGAGGTGGTGATGGTGGAAAAGTTTCATCAGGCGGGAGGCCGGCTAAACCGACTTACCAAAGATGGATTTACCTTTGATATGGGGCCTTCCTTTTTTAGCATGAGTTACGAATTTCATGAGTTGGCCCGTTCCTGTAATTGGGAACTGCCTTTAGTATTTCATGAGCTGGATCCGCTTTATGCAGTAAATTTTTCTGATACCGGAAAGACTTATAAAATATATAAAGATCCGCATAAACTTGCTGAAGAGTTTCAGGGAATTGAGCCTGGCCTGGAGCAAAAGCTGAACCGATACCTCCAAAGCACCGGAGCACTTTTTCATGACACCGAGAATCTGATTATCCGACGCAATTTTAATCATTGGTGGGAATATCTGCAGGCCTTGGTGCAAGTACCCGTTAAACATGCGCCAAAGCTTTTCCGCACTTTCTGGAGCGAAGTTGAGCGGCATTTTGAGTCAAGGGAAGTAAAAGAGATTTTGTCGCTGGTCGCTTTTTTTCTTGGAGGCACTCCCTTTGACACCCCGGCGATTTTTACTCTTTTGTCGTACACAGAATTGAAGCATGACGGTTATTACAATGTGCAGGGTGGGATGTACAAGATAGTGGAGGGGTTGGTGGAGGAGCTTAAAAACAGAGGTGTGCAAATGCATTTTAACACAGAAATTGTTGATGTTGAAACGGAAAATAAACAGGTGAAAGCGCTGACAGACCAAAATGGGCACAAATGGGAAGCCGACCAGTTTGTGGTTAATGCTGATGCGGCCTGGTTTAGAGGTGCGATTTTGAAGCGCAGGTCTTTTCGGATGGAGAGGCTGGACGAAATGCGATGGACAATGGCGCCACTTACCATCTATCTTGGTGTAAAAGGGAAAATCCCTAACATACATCACCACAACTATTTCCTTGGAACCAATTTCAGAGATTATGCAAAAGGAATATTTAAGAATCAGGTGTCGTTGCAAAAGCCATACTACTATGTAAATGTGCTTTCGCGTCACAATTCTGAGAGTGCCCCGGAGGGCTGTGAATCGCTCTTTATTTTGGTTCCGGTGCCCGATTTGCGGTTTCGCCCCGACTGGTCAGACAGGGAAGAAATTACAGAGAGCATCTTAAAGGATCTTTCTGAAAGAATTGGGTTTGATTTGGTTAAAAACAGAATTTCCCAGACCGTTTACACACCTGAGGAATGGGAAAAGATGTTTAATCTGCACCGTGGAAGTGGTCTGGGATTGGGACACAATATGGGTCAGATGGCCTATCTGCGTCCTTCGAACAAAGATGAGAAACTGAATAATCTTTTTTATACCGGTGCTTCCACGACACCTGGCACGGGCCTGCCAATGGTTGTTATTGGTTCAAAATTGACAGTGGAGCAAATGGAGGCTTATAATCAGAATTGAAGTTCTAAACTTGAGTCCCCTCCGAAAAGAGGGGTTTTGTCAAGATCGAGGCGCAGAGAATTTTTTCAACCGGAGTTAACTTGCTGTTAATGATGATTTAAAACTTTCTGTAGCGAAGATGTTTGCAACAATAACCTTTTTGGAGTGGGCTCAAACTTAAAGATGTTGAGATGAACAGTATCGAATTATACAACAGCAATGCACTGGCTTGCAGCCGGAATACCACACGAAAGTACAGCACCAGCTTTTCTTTGGGCATAAGATTGTTAGCTCCTGAAGTTCGTCGGGCTGTTTATTCCATTTATGGTTTTGTGCGGTTTGCCGATGAAATTGTCGATACTTTTCATAACCACAATAAAGAAGAATTATTGGAGCGGTTTCGTAAAGAGACTTATTTTGCAATAGAGGAAGGCATTTCAACCAATCCTATATTGCAAAGTTTTCAGATTGTTGTGAATCAATATGCAATAGACTTTCATCTAATTGAGGCATTTTTTGACAGTATGGCTATGGATCTGGATCATAAGAAATATGACAGAGAGAAGTACGAAAGGTATATTTATGGCTCGGCAGAGGTGGTTGGATTGATGTGTTTGCGTGTTTTTTACAAAGATGATCCGGAAAAATATGAGGTGTTACAACATCCTGCCCGGAAACTGGGAGAAGCATTTCAGAAAGTTAATTTTCTCAGGGATGTTCAATCTGACCTTGATGAGCGGGGCAGAAGTTATTTCCCAAATGTGGATTTGTTAAATTTTTCCAAAGTGCAGAAAGAGAAGATAGAGCAGGAGATTGAAAATGACTTTAAGGAAGCCTACAAAGGAATTGTAATGCTTAAGAAAGAAGCCCGGTTGGGGGTTTACATCGCTTATATTTATTACCTTAAACTTTTCCGAAAAATCAAGTGTACGCCCCCCACGGCCATTTTGCGCCAACGCATCAGGGTAAATAACTGGATGAAAATGAGATTGCTATTTCAGGGCGTGGTGAAACATGAATTTGGACAGGTATAGTGGAGATTTTGTATGAGAATGCTTATCCTGGCATTTCAAAAAACAACCCTGTGTTTCAAATAACCAAATTTTGGATATGGCTTAATCCCGGAAAGAGGTTTATACATATTAAGTTTAGAATTGATAGAACCTGGATGGGCTCCGGTTATGGTGGTTTTACTGGAATTCCATCCGAATTTATTTCCCGAGGCAAAAGAAAACCCGTGAATTGATTGAAAAACTCAATTAGCACGGGTTTAAGAATTTTGATGTTTCTTATATTTGCCGGGAAGTGTCCTTTATTCGATGATGGTCATTTCATCCAGTAGATAACCGGCTCCAGCAAATTTGTCGATGATAAAAAGAGCGTAACGGATATCCAGAGAAATGTTGCGACACTGTTCGGGATTGAACATTAAATCGCTCATGACTCCCTCCCAGGCCCGGTCGAAGTTAACACCAATCAGATGTCCTTCGGCATTGACAACAGGGCTGCCTGAATTACCACCGGTGGTGTGATTGGTGGCTATGAAACAGACTGGGACAGTACCTTTCTCTTCGTAACGACCGTAATTCTTGGTACGGTAGAGCTCTTTTAGTCGTTCAGGCACCCGGTAGTCATAAATATCCGGATTATCCTTTTCCATGATTCCCTCTATTGTTGTCTGATAAAGATATTTTACGGCATCGCGCGGTTCGTAACCTTTCACTTTGCCATACCCCACTCTCAGTGTAAAGTTGGCATCGGGGTATAATACTTTATCCGACTCAAATTCCATTTGGGCCTTCATGTAAATCTGATTCAGGCTGTCGGTTTTTTGATTGAATGATTGGTATAACGGATAAAGCTGGTCGCTATATACATCTATGAAATTTTCGAACAATTCCCAGGCCGGGTCTTTTTTAAGTTTTTTTACGCTACGTCCAGAGAAATCTTCCAGAAAATTCAGTGCTGATGCTTCATCGGTAAACATTGTTTTCTTGAACAGACGGTCGGCATAGGCCTTGAAATCTCCGTTGTATTTCCGAGCAATCTTTTCATAAACGGCTGGCAGATATTCATCGTTAACGTTCTCTTTGTAGAGCGAAAGGATATCGGCAGTGATTTCTTTATCAATGGGTTGGTGGTAGTCTTTGAAGAAATTAGCCAGGTCTTTCTTAATATTGACTTTTATTTTTTTTATTTCCTCTGCTTTAGGTTCTTCCTCTTTTTCGTAAATATTTATTAACGGGCGAAACATAGATGCAACATTTGTCACTTCAATGCCGTTTCGGAAGATTACTTCCAGAAGCATGTCGCGGCCCAGGCGTACATCTCCCAATGTAGCATATAGTTCTTCGTATTCATCCAGGAGGTTTCCATACCTGGCCTCCCGGTCGGCATCTTCAGCAACCCATTCCTGAAAATCGGCCTGATAATCCTTTTTCTTTTGTTGAGCATCCAGGATGTCAAGTCCTCTGATCTCACCGCGCCATCGTTTCCAGGAATTGGAGACTCCTGCATTTTTTGCGGCATATTTAATGCGTACCCCACGGTCTTGTTCCATATACTTGTCCATGATGTTTAGTTTGTGGGTACGGATGTCAATCAACCCCGGGTAAACTTTTTCGGTAAGCATTTCCAGGTGGAAGGATGGAACATACT
This sequence comes from Marinilabilia sp., assembly GCF_016278715.1. Taxonomy (GTDB): domain Bacteria; phylum Bacteroidota; class Bacteroidia; order Bacteroidales; family Marinilabiliaceae; genus Marinilabilia. The sequence continues at coordinate 10,898 of NZ_JADQBH010000182.1, forward strand.
GATAGGTACTCCCCGGGTATCCAAAGACCATAGTGAAATCTCCTTCTTCTATTCCTTTGAGGGATACAGGAAAGTGTTTGGCTGGCTTGTACGGTTTGTTGCCGGCACTGAATTCTGTGGGCTCATTGTTTTCGTCGGCATAGATGCGGAAAACGGAAAAATCGCCTGTATGACGGGGCCACATCCAGTTGTCGGTGTCGCCGCCAAATTTTCCGATGGCAGAGGGAGGAGCTCCAACAAGCCTTATGTCTTTAAAAACTTCGTTGACAAACAGGAAATACTGATTGCCGTGAAAAAAGGGTTTTACAGTGGCTGTATAGTGGGTGTCTTTGGTCGCCTGGTCATTAATTTTCTTGATATTTCCGGCAATGATTTCTTCGCGCTCTTTCATAGCCATGGTTTCTTCCACCCCTTTGAGAACGCTGTCGGTAACATCTTCCATGTACTTCAGGAAGGTTACGGACATGTTTGGATTCGCCAATTCTTCCTCTTTCGACATGGCCCAGAAACCGTCGGTCAGGTAGTCGTTTTCAACGGTGCTGTGCGACTGGATGGCCGAATAACCGCAATGATGGTTGGTGATAATCAGTCCCTGGTCGGAAATTAGTTCGGCAGTACAGCCTCCGTTAAAAATCATTACAGCATCTTTCATACTTGCCTGATTGATACTGTAGATATCTTCAGCTGTCAGTTTAAATCCCATTTCCTGCATCTCCTCGATGTTGTATTTCTCCAGGAGCAGGGGAATCCACATCCCTTCCTTGGCAAGCGATGCAAATGCCAGATGCAGGGAAATGATTACGAGTAGTAACTTCTTCATTTTATGATTGTTTTTACGGTTTTTATTGCATTAAAAATAATCATCATTCGATTTTTTTCTAATGGCTTTAGCTTAAAGTAGCTTTATTGTCATCAGAGATTGATTCGGGAATGGTTCTCGAAATGGCTGAGCCTCCGGGGGGCGTGGAAGAGGTCATTGCGATGGCTCGGCCCGAAGCGATCTTAAAAAAAACACATTCCACTATAAGCTAAATCCTTTATAATCTCTTACTTTCCAACATCTAACCTCTAGCTTCCAGCTCCTAACCTCAGGATGGAGACCCATTCGCCGAATCAGAACTTCTCCAACTCATCCATCAGTCGCGAAACCGGCAGTCCCATGACATTAAAATAGCTGCCATCGATGCGTTCGATTCCCACAATTCCAATCCATTCCTGGATGCCATACGAGCCGGCCTTGTCGTAAGGTTCAAACCGGTCGATGTAATATTGGATTTGTTCCCTGTCGAGAGGTTTAAAATGCACGGTAGTAATATCAGAAAAAGCAATTTCTTTATTCGCCGAGCGTACCATCACTCCTGTAATTACCCGGTGTGAGCGACCGGAAAGGGTTTCCAGCATTTTGAAGGCTTGCTCTTGATTGTCCGGTTTACCAATTACCTGGTTGTCGATGGCCACAATGGTATCGGCAGTAATTATCAATTGGTCCGGCTGTTGCCAGATGTCTTTCCAGGCATTAGATTTCAATCGGGCCAGAAAGAGGGCTACCTCGTCAATATGCACTCCGTAGGGCACCTCTTCGGGGACATCACGGCCTTTGCCTATGGTGAAATCAATACCTGCCTGACGGAGCAGATCATGACGGCGGGGAGAGCCCGAAGCCAGGGTAATATGGTATTTTTCGAGGTTTTTTAGAAACATTAAAACAGAATTTTTTGGATTTCTGAAAACTTAGGGATTGTGCCGAAATAATTTGCCGCTTTAGACTTGTTCTTTTGCCCATTAACTTCCTTGAAAATCCATTAAACAGCTCTCTATTCGCAATATTTTCAAGTCGGCAAAGAACAAAATAACTTCGTTAAATCTGTCAAATAATTTCATTGCAAACCCTTAAACAAAAAAGGTTCGGGCCACGATGATGAATAAAATACCCATCAGCATAATGATTTTGCTAAGTCCGCTGATAAAGGCAAAGTCCCTTTTTGTTTTGGCTTTTACAGTTCTGATGGCCAGGATGATGTATGGGACGGTCAGGAAAAGGAAGAAATATCCCCAGGTAATGTAACTGGTTCTAAGTTGGGGAACAAACAAAAGTATCAGCCATAGAGCTGTAACTGAGGCAATGGATAGAATTACCACTACCGTCCGGGAGTAGTTAATGCCCATTTCGACAGGGAGAGTGCGACAGCCTGCTTCACTGTCTCCTTCCACATCCTCCATGTCTTTTATTAGTTCGCGCATGATGGTGCTGATAAAGGCAAAAAAAGCAAATCCTGCAGTCCAGAACCATGCTGTAGAACAAGCTTCAGACTGCAAAATGGTATTTCCGTGAACTCTTGCCAGTGTCGCGAATTCCAGAGAGACAACCACAAAAGGGACTAAGGCCGTAAGCAGGGCTATGGTAAGATTGCCAACCAGCATCTGTTTCTTCAGTGTGGTGGAGTAGTACCACAAAAGTCCCGGAATCACAATAAACATCAGCGCATAGTTCTCCTTGCGCGTAACATAGGCGAGAAACAGACCGATGAACACCCCGGTAATGGTGAATATCACATGAAGCAGCAATGCTGAGCGTCTTGGAACTTCGCGGCCTACAACAACATTGTCGGGCTTATTGATGCGGTCGATGCTGACATCGAAATAATTGTTGATGACGTATCCTGAGGCTGCCAAAAGGACCGTAGCCAAAACCAGCAGTCCAAACCGGACATGGCTCAACTCAGGACTGACCCCGTAATGACCCAGGATGGGTATTAACAAACCATACCGCAGCAAAAACTGAAGCAAAACTATAATGATGAGGTTTTTGTAACGAATAAGACTTAGATATGCCATTGATTTTTAGTTTATTGGCCCCTGAATTTCAGAAAAAAGGGCCTTCTGAGTTGCTTGTTTTGCGTTTCGGATTGAGAGTGTTTTTTATGTTTTTAAGACGGCTCAGGAAGTCTTTTAAACTTCTAATATCCAGCTTCTTAGTTCTTGATTTCAGCTACCCTTACCACTTAAAATCTGTTCCCCACTTTCCCTGAGCTCTTAGTACCTGTTCCATCACATCGCGAACGCAGCCTTCACCACCTTTGGCGTGACTGATATATTTACATAGGGACTTAATTTCCTCCACTGCATCAGATGGGCAAACGGGCACCCCTACTTCCTTCATTACGGGGTAGTCGGGGATATCGTCGCCCATATAGAGCACATTCTCCGGGTTCAGGTCGTATTTAGAAATCCATTCATTGAACTGGTTGATTTTCTCCGAAGCACCCATATAAACATCGGGTACACCGAGGTTCAGATATCGCTGTTTAACCGACTCGGTATTTCCACCTGTAATAATAGCCACGGGGTAACCCAGTTTTACGGCCAGTTGCATGACAAATCCATCTTTAATATTGGCTGTTCGCATGGGTTCGCCTGAGGGATGCAGGGGAATTACCTGCCAGGACAATACCCCATCCACATCAAATGCGAATGCCTTTACTTTCATTAGGTCTTCCTTGAAGTTGGTCATATTTTAATTTCTTTTTATTATGTCTTTAGTAATGTGGTGATTTAGGCTTCGTTTTCACACTCACAGAGGCGAAAAGCTCATCCTTGATGCCTTTGAATACAAGAAATTTGCTGTTCCATATTCATTAGGGGTAGATTCTACCAGCTATGAGCCAAGAGCCAAGAGCTAACGGCTACCAGCTAAGTATATGGTTTAATCCCCAAAAATTAAAGCGTCAGGCGAAAATAGCATTTTATTCCCGTTTGTGGTATTTTAAAATGTCGTAACTCAACAAGCGATAGATTTCCCGAAGAGATGGATTGTCTTTCAATCGGGCCAGATGTTTGTCGATGACCTCCTTGTCGTTTCTGATGGCCGGCCCGGTTTGGGCTTGCTGTGGTGACATGTACAAAACTTTTTGGGTGGTTTCTTTAATCAAAGGGGTCAGGTATTTGAACGAGAGCCCGCCGCTTTCCAGTAAATCGGCAGACAAGCTGTACAGATGATTGACAAAGTTACAGGAAAGAACAGCTGCTATGTGAAGGGTGGCCCGCAGTGATGAATCGGCCTGGCTGACTTTGGCCGAAAGAATACCGGCAAGTTTGAGGAGCCGTTGGGTGGTTTCCTGGTCACTGCCTTCAATGAGGAACGGAACATCGTTGTAATCTATTATTCTCTCCTTGCTAAGTGTTTGAAAGGGGTAGAAAACACCTCTTTTTTTGAAGCGCGAAAGCACATCCATTGGAATACTGCCGGCGCTGTGTGCCACAATGCCATCGAAGTCGGGGAGTGCTTCTGCAATTTCGGGAATGGCATCGTCGGAGACCGAGATGAGCCATAAATCGGCAGTGGTATCTGCTTCACTTAAATTGGAGATGGCCTGTATGTTTTTTGGCAGAGCTACTTCTTCGGCATTTTCCTGCGTTCGGCTGTATATTTGCCGGATTTCGATGCCCGACTCGGTTAGCGCATTGGCAAAGTGTGTTCCCACATTCCCGGTTCCCAATAGAACCACAGAAACAATATTTGTGTTGTTCATACGTAAATCAGCATTTTTGAATCACTAATTTAGGAGAAATATTTGTGATGTTTAAGAAAAAAAAGGATGCAAATCAAACCTGTCCTAAATAAATATTTTTAAGATACTGTAAGTCCTTTCGTCCGGGTGGATTTGTAATTCACATCAAATGATAGCGACAATTCAAGGAAAAATACCACCATGCAAGTTCAAAAATATTTTCAGACTTCAAATCCACCTATAATTGCCGTGTGGATTCTGAAATCCACACTTACGTGAGTACCGATACGAAAAGAAATTTGAGCACCCGAAAATAAAGAAAAACGGCCCTTCTAAAAGACAAAAGGCTGCCCGAGGGCAGCCTTTGTTATTTAAATGGTTCAACATTGCCTCTTTAAAACAAGGCATCATCATCATCGCTATAGAGGTCGTCGAAACCCCGGTACTCTCTGTCGCTTAGCACAAAATCATCCATTTCTCCTAAATCATCCAATTCATCATAAATGGATGGCTTTTTCGACCTTTTACTTTTTGATACATTAGCTCCCGATTTTTTAGGTTTTTCGAAAGCATCGAAATCGTTATTGTGCTTTTGGGGCAGCTTCTTGGATTTCATGATTCAATTCTCAATTAATTAAATTAATAAATTAAAGATTTCTTAAGTGCCTTTATTCTTGGCATTTGTGAGAGCGTTGAAACTTTGGCAATTCATTAAATTGCACCTCTGTTTCATGAACTAAAATAGTGATTTTTGATATGCAAATACACCCCTGTCAAAAAAAACGACTAAAAAATGAATTTTTGGTAGTTTTTTATTTGGCTGTATATCAGTTTTTTAGTAATGGAACTGTGCGTGTTGTTATTGGGCGAATCAAAAATTAGCTAAAAATGTCATGTAAAGATTGCATTTTTTATTCCTCTACCTGTCTGACGACCAGTTGTCCGGACCAGAATGCGGTTATTTCGACCATCTCACCTTTTTCGATGAATCCTTCCGAAGCTCGGGCATCATATATTTTTCCTTCTACCTCTACTCTACCCGAAGGACGTAGTACGGTAGATGCCTTACCGGTTTTCCCCACCAGGGTTTTCATGTTTGAGTCGATACTAACATATCCCTGGTCAAGGGGCTGGGTGGTTTGAAGGGCCAGCTTTGAGAAGGGACCCGACGTGGTTGTCAGTATTTTTTGACTGAGCCAGATGCTTAGGATGAATCCTCCGAAAATACCTAAAAACACAGTTAGTAATGCTGTAAAAAAGGCGGTGGTGTCTACGGGTGAAAAGTCGAAGGCAGTATTTTCAAGTAAGCTCAGGGTCAGACCTGTCAGCGCCAGCAAAATTCCGGATATGCCAGCTATTCCGAACCCCGGAATGGCAAATATCTCCACGGCAATCAGTGCTATACCGATGATAAAAAGTAGAATCTCCCAGTTGGCTGCTAATCCGTCGATGTATAGAGGAGCAAAATAGAGAATAGCAGCTGCTGCCGATACGATTAGCGGAAAACCAATGCCCGGTGATTGCAACTCAAAATAGAGCCCGCCGATGATGAGCAAAACCAGAATTCCCTGTAAAACAGGACTGGTCAGTAATCCTTTCAGTCCATCATAAAAAGATGGCTCGTAGGTTTTCAGTTCGTAGGGTTTGAGTTCCAGTTTTTCGAGAACTTCATCCACCGATTCGGCGGTTCCTTCGCAGAAATTCAGTTCAATGGCTTCCAGGGTTGTGAGGGTAAGTACTTTCCCTGAATCAATAACTCCGGGGATAATCACTCGGTCATCGACCATTGCTTCGGCAATTTGGGGGTCACGTACCCAACGAATAATGGTGTCGGTTGGGGTAATGATGGTGTCTTTGCCATGCGATTCGGCCGTGGAACGAATGGTGGAACGCATATAAGACTGGTATTTGTCGGGCATTTGTTCTCCGGTTTGATTGACAACGGTGGCTGCCCCTATGTTGGCGCCCGGCCGCATATAAATACTGTCGCAGGCAAGGGAAATAAGTGCTCCGGCACTTGCTGCATTGTTGTCGATAAACACGTGTACGGGAATCTTGCTGTTGAGAATGCGCGTGCGAATGGAATCGGCAAAAAGCACCTGGCCACCATAGGTATTTAAATGAATGAGGATGGCATCGGCTTTCAGTGAGTCGGCTTCCTTAAACGCATTCTGGGTATGTACCCAACTGGTGCTGTTGATTTCGCTGAAAATACGCAGACGGTAAACCAGATTCTCAGATTCTTCGTTGCCCTGCCCTGTGAGTGAGGAGCCAAACAGAACGAGGAAAAATAGGAAGGAGAATAATTTTCGCATAGTTTTAGGTGGTAATACTTTTATAATATTTCTGTTTTTCGGGATATAACTGAATGTTTATAACAATTCTGTTTCTTACAAATTTACATATTAATAAGCACAATTGTATCACAGAAAAACGACAACTTCATCGGCGCCAGAAACGGGGATAAATTTTCTTCATTTTTCTCTGCCATTT
>NZ_JADQBH010000168.1 GCF_016278715.1 Marinilabilia sp.
CTAATCCCATGTTCCTGAATAAACAGACTCTTTTTTTAAAATTTCCCATAATCATCAAAAAAAAGAAACTTTCTAACTCCTAATTCGTAATAATACTACGGTGTAATTTTGTGTTCTTTTCTCAAAAAGACTATTTTTGCATTTACTATCAAGGGTTAATATAAAAAAATTATTATTTCCGATTAGCTGTTTTTGGATGACTAGATGACTAATTAGGTGGACTGGCGCAGATTTTCGGTAATAAAAAGTACTTATGAAATTACAACTAAAAATTTTTCTCATTTTTGCCGGCCTGTCGGCAGGAATGGCAGCCAAATATATTACAGGCCCCTCTATTGAGTCATTTGGTACAGATTTCACACCTCCTGAACCAAATGTTACATCTTTACGTATCTCCGGTTTCTTTTCAGACGATAGGGTATTCGAATCGATTGACCAGTCTGTCAATTCATTTCTTCGCCGCAATGAAATGGCGGGTGCATCAGTAGCCATTGCAAAAGACGGAAAGTTGGTTTTTTCTAAAGGATATGGCTGGGCCGACATGGATAGTCGAATACATGCCGAACCTTACCATCTTTTTAGAGTTGCCAGTGTTTCAAAACTGATTACTGCTGCAGGAATAATGAAACTGGTGGAAGATGGTAAACTTCGCCTGGAAGATCGCGTTTTCGGTCCGGAGGGCATTCTGAATCAGCCGCCCTACGATGTTTACATCGACCGGAATGTTGAAGATATCAAGGTTAAGCACTTATTAAACCACTCAGGTGGATGGACCAATCGCTGGGGCGATCCCATGTTTATTCCTCACGCAGTTGCAAGAGGACTGGGCAAAGAACTGCCGGTAGATGCCACCGACATTATTCAATACATGCTGGGCAAGAGATTACATTTTAAGCCGGGAACCATGTCTTCTTATTCGAATCTGGGATATGCCATTCTGGGAGAAGTCATTGAAAAAGCCAGTGGCGACGACTATGAATCATACATCAAAACCAATATTCTTTATCCGATTGGGATATTTGATATGCGGCTTGGAGGAAATTACCTTACCGAGCGGGCCGAACTAGAAGTGAAGTATTATGAACCCGCTGATACTTATTTGGTTATTGACCATAAAAGTGACGATAAAGTTCTCCGTAGCTATGGAGGAAATGATGTTAGCACACTGGGTCCGGCAGGGGGATGGCTGGCTTCATCAACAGATTTATTAAAGTTTATGTTGGCCATTGACGGAATGAAACTTCCTAATGATATTTTATCGAAAGAGTCTGTGGAAAAAATGACCTCTCCTGCTAAAAAATACCTTGATCCCATGGGGTGGCGAGGCGTTCGCAAAAACTATTGGTACCGCACAGGTACACTGGCAGGAACGTCGGCCTTGATGGTTCGAAAGGATAATGGAATTTCTTATGTGGTGTTATTTAACAGCAGTACATGGAAAGGACCGATGCTTGCTTCCGATATTCGCAGAATGATGGAAGGAGCGATTAAGAAAACTTCTGAATGGCCCGATTATAATCTGTTTGACCTTGCCAGTAATTGGAAATAACCAACTAGGGAAAGGAAAAACAGTCTTTGCAAAACGACCATTTTGTATTCGCAGGAATTAAAATAAAACAGGCCTTTACCGGGCCTTTTTTTGTCTTCAAGATATATTCCGATATCACTTTGTGCTCAAGACACAGATAAGACAAGTTGAATTCCCCAGCAAATATGATGCGGAAAATGTTATATAAACTTCAAATGCATGGCTCATTCGCCACCTTATCATTGCATCCTTGTTCTATTTGTCTGAAAAAATGAAAATCCATTTCTGCTTTTTATATAACCGTTTAGTTTATTTCAAATTCGGGGTTGTTGCATCCAGTTTGTTTGAGCAAAATCTAGAAACCTAAGCTTCGGACTCATCTAAATTGTTTTACTCATTGATTGAATAACCAAAATGAAAAATCTTCCTCTGTCCTATAATTGACATTATGTTAATTTTGTAAATATAAAAATAGCAGGCTTTCAAGGCCTGCTATTTTTATTAACAATGCTTACTCTCCTTTAGTTGCTTTAATCTTGGCATCCACTTCATCATATTTATCCATCATTTCGAACCGATAATACAAACCCTTCAGACTTTCCAATACTGCAAGCTCATCAGGCTTAGCCTCATGTGCCTTTTCCATATAAGGCAAGGACGTCTTAAACAATTCATCAGCCTTAGCCTTTTCTTTTTGAAATTTGGCATGGTTGGTTTCATCATTGGCAACATTCATCTGCTCAATAGCTTTATTGTAATAAATAACTCCTAAATTATATAAAGCATCGAAATAATCTTCCTTCAGCTCCAGAGCCTTTTTATAGTCAACAATAGCTTCGTCGTAATTTTGGGCCTGATCTGACAATACGCCTCTAGCGTAGTAATATGTAGGATTTTCGGGATCTTGTTCCACGGCCTGATTGAGATATGCTTTAGCAGCATCATTTTGCTTGGTTTCCAGGTAATAATTAATCAACTGAGTCAGCAAACGGTCATCTTCTGGATATTTCTCAAATCCGTTCTGAAGATTTTCTGCCATTTTTGTTGAATCCTGCATGGTTCCATAAACCTGATGTAAAAGCAATACAGCATCTCCTCCACCATAGCTGTAATTGATAGATTCCTCCAGGTATTTGGAAGCTTTATCCCAATTCTTAGCATTGTATGCAGCCAGAGCAGTATTGTAAATAATTGCTGTGTCCACAGTAGGATTCTCCTGTTGAAACATATCCAACTCGTTCACTTTCAGAACATTTTCAAAAGCCACCATGGCATTTTCATAGTTCTGTTCGTTAAAGCCTTCAATACCGGCGTTGGTCAACTGGTTAACGAAGAAAGTTAAAGCAACTTTAATTTCATTTTCAAAACGGTTATTGTCCGCTTTGTCCAGTTCGATTGCTTTCATGTAATGGTCAACGGCATCCTGAAGAAGCTGGATATCCTTATCTTTCTTATATTTTGCAGTTGCCAGTTTTGCGGCAACAATATAAGTTTTGGGCCAGTCTGCCGAACGCTTATGTGTATAAGCATCTTCCAAACGTTCCCCTGCAGCTTCGAGATCACCATTTTCAATATAGGCCTCTGCAGCATTTACCTTACCTTTCTGAGCATAAACACCTGCTCCTACAAACAGCGCAAGTGCTACAATTAGTAACTTTTTCATTGTTATCTGTTTTTGAGTGTATTTACAATATAAATTTATGAATTTTCTCCATCATTATCATCGTCAACGTCATCCGATTGTTTCTCCAGAATACCGGATTCCATAATATCTTCATCCATTTTCGATTCTGATATTACTTTTGTGACAGAAGCAATCATGTCATGCTTCTTATCCAAATTGATTAACCGAACTCCCTGAGTAGCCCTTCCGGTAGTTCTTAGATCGGCAACCGCTACCCGAATGGTAACTCCCGAACGGTTAATGATCATTAAATCATTGTCGTCGTTGACGCTCTTAATAGTGATAAGATCTCCTGTTTTCTCGGATATCCGCATGGTTTTTACTCCCTTTCCTCCTCTGTTGGTAACCCGGTAGTCATCGAGGTTGGAACGTTTTCCATATCCTTTTTCGGAAACAACCATGATGTCGTCTTCGGTATCTTTCACACAAACCATGCCAACCACTTCATCGACTTTTGAATCAAGCGTTATTCCCCTCACTCCCTGACCGGTACGTCCGATGCTGCGAACATGCGATTCATTGAAACGAATTGCACGCCCCGATCGGGTGGCCATCAGAATTTCGCTGTTTCCATTGGTCAGACGTGCCTGAATCAACTCATCATCTTCGCGTATGCTGATGGCTATTACGCCTGACTGACGAGGTCTGGAATAATCAACCAGCAGAGATTTTTTGATAACTCCCTTCTTGGTGCCCATCACGATATGATGAGACTGACAATATTCCTCATCATTAAGTTTTTTCACTCTGATAAACGCCTTTACTGTGTCTTCCGGATCTATTTGCAGAAGGTTCTGAATAGCACGGCCTTTGGAATTCTTGGTTCCTTCGGGAATTTCATAAACTTTGAGCCAGAAACAACGTCCCAGTTTGGTGAAGAAAAGCATCGTATTGTGCATAGAAGCAGGATAAATGTGCTCTATGAAATCTTCATCTCTGGTGGTGCTTCCCTTCGAGCCCACTCCTCCCCGGTTTTGTGTTCTGAACTCGGCCAGTGGTGTCCGTTTGATATAACCCAAATGCGAAATAGTTATAATCATCTGCTCATCAGCATAAAAATCCTCTGGATTAAACTCTTCGGAGGAGTAAACTATTTCGGTACGACGGGGATCGTTGTACTTTCTCTTAATTTCGAGCATCTCGTTTTTTATGATTTCCATTCTGAGCTCTACAGCAGCCAGAATTTCCTTCAAACGGTCAATCTCTAACAATAAAGCGTCATATTCTGACCTGAGTTTGTCTTGTTCCAGACCCGTCAACTGTCTTAATCGCATTTCAACGATGGCACGGGACTGAATATCTGACAGTTCAAAACGCTCCATTAACTTCTCGCGAGCTTCATCGGGATTTTGAGCTGCACGGATAATCTTAATGACTTCATCAATATTATCACTTGCAATAATAAGTCCCTCCAGAATATGCGCACGCTTTTCGGCCTGGTCGAGTTCGAATTGAGTCCTGCGGGTAACCACATCGTGGCGATGCTCCACAAAATTCTGCACAATTCCTTTGATATTAAGGAGTTGTGGCCGTCCTTTAACGAGGGCAATATTATTGACTCCAAAAGACGATTGCAGTGCAGTATATTTATAAAGGTGATTCAATACTACATTGGCAATAGCTTCTTTTTTAAGGTCAATAACAATCCGCATTCCATCGCGGTCCGATTCATCATTGACATTAGAAATGCCATCGATCTTTTTATCATTGACCAAATCAGCAATTCTCACAATCAGGTCAGCTTTGTTGACCATATATGGAATTTCGGTAATGATAATTTTTTCACGGCCGTTATTTTCTGTTTCAATTTCCGATTTGGCCCGAATGACAATTCGTCCCCTGCCGGTTTCATAACCCTCTTTGACCCCCAGATAACCATAAATGGTACCTCCTGTTGGAAAATCCGGGGCCTGAACGACCTTAATAAGTTCTTCGATACTGATATCGGGATTGTCGATGTATGCCACAATGGCATTAATAGCATCTCCCAGATTGTGCGGGGCCATATTGGTGGCCATACCGACGGCAATACCAGAAGTACCATTCACCAAAAGCGCCGGAATCCGTGTTGGAAGAACCGTAGGTTCCTTTAGGGAATCGTCGAAATTATACTGAAAATCGACCGTGTTTTTTTCAATATCTGCCAGCATCTCTTCCGAAAGCCGGTTCATGCGTGCCTCCGTATAACGCATAGCAGCAGGACTGTCACCATCAACCGAGCCCATGTTACCCTGTCCATCCACCAACATATAGCGCATAGACCAGGGCTGAGCCATTCGAACCATTGCATGATACACCGACGAGTCGCCGTGTGGGTGGTACTTACCAAGCACCTCTCCCACAATCCTTGCAGATTTCTTGTAAGGCTTGCTTGGAGACATTCCCAAATCATGCATTCCGAAAAGTACACGTCTGTGTACCGGTTTAAGGCCGTCCCGAACGTCAGGTAAGGCACGGGAAACAATCACAGACATCGAATAGTCAATGTATGCAGATTGCATTTCCTCTTCAATGTTAATCTTTATTATTCTTTCTTCATCAGCCATTTAGATAGTCTTTAGATGAGTCTGAAATTAAAAAAATGCCCATAGCTAAGGGTCATTTTTTTCGCCGCCCTAAATTAATCATTTCCTACCGAACGTGAAAACAACCGCCCTTGTTTTTTATACCCTTTTGTTCTTGGGTTTTTTAGCCTTTTTATAGTATTTTTGAGGGTAACAAAAACTGCAATTATGACACCGGTCAAAACGTTGCACAGTTTTTGTTTAGTAATTGTCCTGATAATTATAAAAAGAAAGATACCATATGGATCTAAATTTTTCATCAAAAATAAAAGAGGTCATCTCCTTTAGCCGTCAGGAAGCTTCACGATTGGGGAATCCTTTCCTGGCTCCTGAGCATCTGATGCTGGGGTTGCTCAACGACACCAACAACAATGCAGTCAGATTACTTGACCAGTTAAAAATTGATGTGGATCACGTTCGTGACACCATCGAAAAACAAATAAAAGAACACACGCCACTGAACAATAATAGCCAGTTACCTCTTTTAAAATCGACTGAACAAATTTTAAAACTGGTTCATCTAGAAGCAAGAGCATTAAAAAGCTCGAAAGTTAATACGCTGCACCTGCTTCTTGCCTTAGTTAAAGACAGGAGTAGCACAATTTCTGAAATTATGAATGATTATAATGTAAAATACGACCATCTTCGTTTACTTGCAGAGCAAATGTCTCCACAGGGTAAAGCTCAAATGCCGGATGACGATGATGCAGATTCTCCTTTTTCATCTCAGGGAGGTGGTGGTGGAGGCCACGAAGGAGGAAAGCCAGGAGCTGGAAAACCCGGTTCCGACACCCCAGTGCTGGACAATTTTGGTATTGATATTACCCGTGCTGCAGAGGAAGGCCGCCTCGACCCTATCGTCGGTCGTGAACGGGAAATTGAGCGGCTGGCCCAAATTCTCAGCCGCAGAAAGAAAAACAATCCGGTGCTTATTGGTGAACCTGGGGTTGGTAAATCTGCTATTGCAGAAGGTCTGGCCTTACGCATCATCGACAAGAAGGTTTCCCGGGTGCTTTTCGATAAGCGTGTGGTGACTTTGGACCTTGCGTCTATTGTTGCAGGAACCAAGTACCGGGGACAATTCGAGGAGCGCATCAAGGCCATTCTAAATGAGTTGTCAAAGAACACCAATATCATTCTCTTTATTGATGAAATTCACACCATTGTAGGTGCCGGAGGTGCTACAGGGTCGCTGGATGCCGCAAACATGCTGAAACCGGCACTGGCCCGCGGTGAAATTCAGTGCATTGGAGCTACCACTCTGGATGAATATCGTCAGCACATTGAGAAAGACGGGGCGCTGGAGCGTCGTTTCCAGAAGGTCATGATTGAACCCACCTCGGTGGATGAGACCATCGAAATTCTCAACAATATTAAAGAGAAATATGAAGATCATCACAATGTAAGTTTCACAGGTGAAGCAATTCATGCGTGTGTGAAGCTGACAGAAAGATACATTTCTGACCGCCACCTTCCTGACAAAGCAATTGATGCCATGGACGAGGCTGGTTCGCGAGTTCACATCAGCAATATTGTGGTTCCTGAAGCAATTTTAAAGCTGGAGGAGAAAATTGAAGAAACTAAAGAAAACAAGATTAAAGCAGTAAAAGCCCAAAATTTTGAACTGGCTGCCTCGTTCCGCGACAAAGAAAAATCACTTCTTGACGAATTGGAAAGTTCTAAAACGAAATGGGAAGAGGAACTCCAGCAAAACCGAGAGACAGTGGATGCGGAGAAGGTGGCCGAAGTGGTAGCCATGATGACTGGTATTCCGGTTCAACGCGTTGCTCAGGCCGAAGGTGCTCGTTTGCTCAAAATGGGCGATCAACTTAAAGGCAAAGTGATTGGTCAAGAAGATGCCATCGTGAAAATCGTCAAGGCTATTCAGCGAAACCGTGCCGGCTTAAAAGATCCCAACAGACCTATTGGTTCGTTTGTATTTCTTGGGCCAACCGGAGTTGGAAAAACTCACCTGGCAAAAGTACTTGCCCAGTACCTGTTTGATACCACCGAAGCACTCATCAGAATTGATATGAGTGAATATATGGAGAAATTCAGTGTCTCCCGGTTGGTTGGAGCACCTCCCGGATACATTGGGTATGAGGAGGGTGGTCAACTTACTGAAAAAGTTCGTCGCCGCCCCTATTCAGTTGTGTTGCTCGACGAAATTGAAAAAGCTCACCCCGATGTATTTAATATCCTTCTGCAGGTTCTTGATGAGGGCCGTTTGACAGACAGTCTGGGACGCCGGGTGGATTTTAAAAACACTATAATTATAATGACCTCCAATATTGGTACCCGTGAGCTGAAGGACTTTGGACGAGGAATTGGTTTTTCCACGACAACCCAATCGACGGATTCCGAACATGCAAAAAGTGTGATTGAGAAGTCTCTTAAAAAGGCATTTGCTCCCGAGTTTCTTAACCGTATCGACGATGTGGTTATCTTCAACAGCCTGGACAAAGCTGATATTCGCAAGATAATTGATATAGAACTCAAGGGACTTTATCAACGTGTTGAATCGTTGGGGTACAAGCTGCAACTGACTGAAGAAGCTAAAGACTTTATTGCTGCCAAAGGATATGATGTTCAATATGGTGCCAGACCTTTGAGACGGGCTATTCAGAAATATCTGGAGGACGAAATGGCGGAAGTCATTATTCAGGCCAGTATCAGTGAAGGCGATGCAATTGAAGTAGGTTTTGATAAAGAGAATCAACAGGTTACCACCAATATCGTGAAGTTTTCCAATAGTGAGAAGAAATCTGATGATACTGCAGAAGAATCCAAAAAAGCGAAAAACAATTAAGTTTTGAATTGACGAAATGCAAAAAAGGCTGACTCAATGAGTCAGCCTTTTTCTTTGGCAATAGCTTAACACAGTGTGTTTATCATTTTCCTGATTAATTATAGATTGGATTTGATATTTAACTGAAAGTAAACGGCATCATGGCGAAAGTAGTGAGGCAATCTCTTCTTTTTACCGGACACGAGTGTTAAATTTTAAATAAAAGGCGAATTTAAACTATAGCCTTTTCTTTCTCAGTAATAGAATTGCGATACAACAAGTGATAAACAAAAAGACGGGTGTCTCAACAAAAAGTTAAGACACCCGTTTCTGTTAAATAATACGATTTACTTTATTGAGCCAGTCTATTATTAATTTCCTTGAGAGAAGCTTTTGCACTGGCATTGTCAGCGTCATACTTCAAAACTTTCTCGAACCAGGGTTTGGCATTCGAAAATGCTTCATTTGCCCGGGCCTTAATCTCATCATACTGAGACGGATCTGCATTTTGAGCAGAAGCGAGAATTTGAGAGGCCTCATTATAAGGCTCTGAACCTTGCTGAAGGTAATAAGTCACAAGCATTTTCTTCATGTGACCTACATATTTACTTGTGCTAAACTCCTCAACAGCGTTTACCAAAAAACTCTCCATTTCCTCGTCTTTTTCTTGCTTATTTAAAGAAAAAGCAATGTAATAAGCCGAGATGTCGGGACGGAATCCTTGCTCCTTAGTCATTTCATAATACTTCACTGCTTTGTCGTAATCTTCGATGCGACGTGCACAGGTAGCCATGTTGTAAAGCATAGCATCCTCTAACGGCTCTTCCTCTCCCCAATTGGCTACCGACTCCTCATAAAGTTCAAGGGCTTTTTGATAATCCTTATTTCTCAAGGCATCATTTCCCTCATTCTTATAGTCCGCCGCCGATTTATCCTGGGCAAAAACACTTCCTGCAAGTGCAAACAACACAAAACTTACTGTCAATAAGTACTTCATAACGTATTCAATTTTAATGATTGGTTTTCTTTTTTTCTTTTGGCTGTAAAAATAGCCTTTTTGCTAAAAAAAGAAAACAAAAAGCAAGCCAAACCTTAAAATTATTTAAAAAAAGCCACTGTTTACAAGTTCATCAAGTATTCTTTCAGGCTTTTGTAGGAGTTTCCCATCGATTCATGTGTTCCTTTCGCTGTAAAGGCATCTCCAAACTCATCCCTTAATTTTTGTGCTTCTGAGGGTAAAACGGAATCAATGGTTTCCAGGAATTTCACCGGATGTGCCGTAGAAACAAAAAATCCGCTTTCATCACTCTTCATTTGCCGAGAAAGCCCCAAATAACCTGTTGCCGAATGCGGGTCAAGTAAATAATTGTGAGCGGTAAAGACTGATTGAATAGTTTCTTTTATTTCCTGGTCATTTACCACGGTAGCAACAACCTCTTTTTTCATTTTATCGGTGTCATTCTGATACAACTCGAAAAGTCTGGGCCAGTTACTGGGGTCTCCCACATCCATCGCATTGGCCAATGTAACTATAGACTGACGGGGATCATAATTTCCGGAATCCAGAAACCGGGGAACCACATCGTTAACATTGGTAGCTGCTACAAAACGTTTTACGGGCAAGCCCATTTTATGGGCCATCACGGCAGCGGTAATGTTTCCGAAATTACCACTGGGAACACAAACTACAAGCGCTTTTCCCCCATTTTTTTCCATCATGCGGGCCACTCCCTGGAAATAATAAACCATCTGAGGAAGCAGACGTCCCAGATTTATAGAATTGGCTGAAGTAACAGCCACATCCTGTCGTAAATTGCGGTCATTAAAGGCTTGTTTGACCAGACGCTGACAATCATCAAAGGTCCCATCCACGGCAATAGCGTGGATGTTATGCCCCAGGCTGGTCATTTGATTTTCCTGATAAGGACTGACTTTTCCCTTTGGATACAAAACCACTACATCAATACCCGGAACTTTATAAAAACCGTGAGCAACAGCACCTCCAGTATCTCCCGAAGTGGCTGTTAAAACCACCATTTTTTTGTCGGTAACCGGATGCAAGCGACTCATCAGGCGTGACAAAAAACGGGCACCCACATCTTTGAAAGCCTGTGTGGGGCCGTGATACAACTCCAAAACATAAATGTCATTATTTACGGCATTCAATGGAATGGGAAAAGAAAAAGTGCTTACCACCATTTCTTTCAAGTCGGCATCACTCAAATCCTCCTTCACAAAAGGCTTTAATACTGAAAAAGCGATTTCGGGAAGAGACATTTGCGCCAGATTCTCAAAAAAATGCTTATTCAAAACCGGAATTTCTTGCGGCATGAAAAGACTGCCATCATCGGCCAGGCCTTTAAAAACAGCATCCGACAATGACACTGTTTGTTGGTTTGTTCCTAAACTCTTAAAATGCATATTAATAAGATGCAAAAATGTACAATCTGTTTAATTACTCAAATAATTTCTCCAAAACATCCCCATCGGACAAAACACCCAAGGAACCTTCTTTCACCGAAAACTCATCAAACGATTTTACGGAATCAGCTTCCCAGCCGGGTTTCACTATGAAAAAAGGTACGGGATCGGAGGTATGTGTGCGCAAAGCGCAGGGTGTGGGATGGTCGGGCAACAAAGCCAGGGCAACTTCCTCATTCAAACCTTTGATACCTTGCCACAACGGCTTTAAAAGGCGTTTATCAAAATCCTCAATCACTCTCTTTTTCAAATCCTTATCACCTTCATGGCCTGCTTCATCGGCTGCTTCAACATGCAAAAATACAAAATCTACTTTCATTAGTGCATTCACTGCAGCAGCCGCTTTGCCCTCGTAATTGGTATCGAACAGACCCGTTGCGCCCTCAACATAAATATTCTCAAGACCAGCCATACCGCCAATTCCTCTAATCAGATCCACTGCAGAAATAACAGCACCTGAATTTATGCCCCAACGCTCTTTAAAAGTTGGAAAGCCACCCGGCTTTCCAGGTGACCAGGGCCAAATGGCATTGGCAGGAGCCTTACCCTCTTTTTTCCTTTTCTTATTAATAGGATGGTTGTTGAGGATTTCAATAGAATGTTTAATTAAAGTCCTTAGACGTTCGGCTGTCTTGCTGGCATTTCCCTCGGCAACTGGTAAAAGGTCTTCCAGGAGCTCGCCTGGATGATCGTGTGGCGGCCGGCAAAAGACACCTGTATTACCATCTTCCAGCATCATCAGATTACGATAACTAACCCCCTGGTGAAAACGTACCCCTTCCGGGTGCAGTTTCTCGTTCAAATAAGCGATGAGTTCTCCAGCTTCCTCATTGGAAATGTGTCCTGCAGAGTGGTTAATTAATTTATCACCTTCCACAGTCACAAGATTACATCTGAAAACCAACTCATTGTCGCGAATGTGCACCTGTAGTGCCGCCGCTTCCAGAACTCCCCTGCCGGGAAAATATTTTCGGGGATCGAACCCCAGTATATTCATATTGGCAATCTCACTTCCGGGATGCAGTCCTGCCGGAATAGATCTCAACAATCCCGTTTGCCCTAAGGCGCAAAGCTGGTCCATTACCGGTTTGTTGGCAACCATCAACGGGGTTTTGTTGTCCCATTCAGGAATTGGATTGTCGGACATTCCGTCGGCTAATACTACGATGTATTTCATAGGTATAAAGGTTTTCGTAGCAACCATTTTCCCGTACAGGGGAAAAACTGCTATTATAAAAAAACTGGTTCATCACAAAATCATATTACCGAGGCAAAGTTCCTTTATTCAGTACCTCTGTGTTAAATCCCCAAAAATTTACGACTCTTTCAATGTCAATATTCTTAAAATCTAAAAAACAAAACTTATAATGAGTTCTTCGGGATCCATTCAACTCGAACAACAAAATATTTCCCTGAAAGGATCAGAAATTAATTGGCCTCATTACCTTAAATAGACTTCCAGAGCAGGTCGAACTTCCATAAAAACAGTAAGTCCAATTCTCTAAAAAAAGAAAATTTCACTCATTCCTTTCTGAAATACATTGCATTGCAATGGGTTATCATGATGTGCCAAAAACCTAAATCCCTGAAAAATCCTTCAACAGGGTTTTTCAGGGATTTATATCTCAAAAGTAATGATTTATAAGTTTTATCAATTGAAAAAAATCCAAATATTGTAAAGAATGCACCTTAAACTATCGGAATGTTGTTTTCATTACAAACTTTCCGCATCTCATCCGACCAAAGGCTCGATTGAATCTCCCCGATATGTGCTTTACGCAAAAAATACATACACAACCGGGATTGTCCGATTCCACCACCAACACTCAAAGGAAATTCGTTGTTTAACAATCTTTTATGAAAAAGAAACTCCTTACGATATTCACAATCTTTTTCTTTTAATTGTTTTCTCAAAGCTTCGGCATCTACCCTGATTCCCATGGAAGAAATCTCAAAAGCTTTTTCCAGAACCGGGTTCCAAAGTAAAATATCTCCGTTTAAGCCTTTAAATCCTTCTCCATCTTCAGAACTCCAGTCGTCATAATCGGGAGCTCTGCCATCATGTGGTTCTCCATTAGAAAGGTTTCCTCCGATACCGGTCAGAAATACAGCTCCGTGTTTTTTGCAAATGGCATCTTCCCGTTCCTTGGCGGTTAATTCGGGATACATTTGCAACAACTCTTCACTATGTATAAAATGAATTTTGGATGGAAGTAATGGCGTAAGCTGAGAGTATTTCTCAAAAAGAATAAATTCGGTTCGTTTTAAAACCTCATAGATGCTTCGAACCACCTTTCTCAGAAACTTAGAATTTCGTTCTTCCGAAGAAATATGCCTTTCCCAGTCCCACTGATCCACATAAATAGAATGTGTATTGTCCAGCACTTCATCCGGACGAATGGCATTCATATCGGTATATATTCCGTATCCGGGCTCAATGTCGTAATCGGTAAGCACCATTCTTTTCCATTTGGCCAGACTATGAACAATCTCCGCTTCCCTGTCACCAAGGTCTTTTACCGGAAAGGTTACCGGACGCTCTATCCCGTTCAGATCGTCATTAATCCCGGTGCCTTTAAGTACAAAAAGAGGTGCTGTAACCCGGCGCAACCTCAGTTCAGAGGATAATCCGGATTGGAAAGAATCTTTTACGACAGTGATGGCATGTTCCGTTTGTTTCAAATCCAACAAAGGGCGATACCCTCTGGGAATGAATAAATTATCTATCATAACATTAAAAATACAAGGTCAACTTACGTTTTCTTTACAAAATTACACGGTTAAATTACAATTAAAAAATTTTGAAGCACTTTTTTTATCATTTTATCATAATCCAGGTGATAATTGTTGACTGATTGAAAGCAAATCTTCATTTTCAATTTAGGGTACAAAAACAATGTGAATGAAACGAGCATGACAAAGATTCTTACAGAAGAATCTGTATTAGCTCTTGCATGCGCGTTTTTCCACAGTTTCATGGCAAGCAATGCAAAGCAATCTTTCTCCGGACACTAATGATATCTAATGAAATTTTTACCTTTGACGGGCAAAGAAATGCGATGCAGCGAGACTTCAGCCAAAATATCATAAGACTCTACATCATAAAAGTGGCCAAATGGTTCATGCTCACTATGCCCATTATAATGCTCTTTTACAAAGATTTGGGACTGAGTCACCAGGAAGCCTTTCAGCTGAAGGCCATTTACAGCATCAGTATTGTAATTTTTGAGGTTCCTTCGGGGTATCTGGCTGACATTCTGGGCCGAAAATTCACCCTTGTCCTGGGTGCGGTATTAGGTACTCTGGGATTTTTATTTTATTCGTTAGGCACAGGATTCTGGATGTTTCTGGCAGCTGAGATGACACTTGGAATTGGTCAAAGTTTTATTTCCGGTTCGGATTCAGCCATGCTGTTCGACTCTTTGAAAGCAGATGGAAGGAGCCACAAATACCTAAAATATGAAGGGCTCAATTTTTCCATCGGAAACTACTCCGAAGCCTTGGCAGGGCTTGCCGGCGGGGCATTGGCCGAAATCAGCCTTCATCTTCCCTTCTATTTCCAGACAGGCATTGCTTTTTTGGGTATTCCGGCTGCCCTAACCTTAATAGAGCCCCCAAGAATAAAAAAACGAAAACGTCCGGGATTTTCGGATATTCTGAAGGTCATCAAACATGCCCTGATTCAGAACAATCAGTTGAGATGGAACCTGATTTACTCCTCTATCATAGGCACTTCCACCCTGACAATGGCATGGGTTTATCAGTTAAAACTCCAAGAATTTGGTTTCACCGAAATATTTATAGGAGCAACTGCCACAGGCCTAAACTTGCTGGTGGGCACCGTGACCCTTTTCTCATCGAAACTCGAACGCAAGATGGGCAAAAGAATTACTATTCTAAGTACCAGCATCATTATCACCGGCGGTTTTGTGGCAGCTGGTTTTACTGACAAAGCACTCTTTTTCCTGCCGGTTCTTGGGATTTTTTATATGGCAAGGGGAATTGCTACCCCTGTTTTAAAAGATTACATCAATCAAATCACTCCATCCGACATTCGGGCAACAGTTTTGTCAGTTCGCAGCCTGCTCATCAGAGCCATCTTTGCTGTAATTGCCCCATTGTTTGGTTGGATCAGCGACACACTCTCTCTTTCTGAAGCCTTATTTATTGTGGGGCTGGTTTTTATGGCACTTGCGCTATCCACCATCACCTTATTCCTAAATACCCTCAAAAAGAAAGCGTTACCAGACTAAATCTCCAATTCAAGACCATCGTAACCCAAAAAAACATTGGGTGGTAATTGTTTCGATACTTCCGAATGCAAACCCATGTGATGGCTGATATGGGTAAGATAGGCCCGTTCGGGCTGCAATTCATCAATTACTTCAAGAGCCTGTTTCAAGCTAAAATGAGAAATATGGGGCTCAATTCTAAGTGCATTTATCACCAAAATTTTGCTGTTTCTGATGAGTTTCATACTATCGTCATGTATTAAACTGGCATCGGTAACATAACTAAAATCATCAATTCTAAATCCCAGCACTGGCATTTTGTGATGAAAAACGCGCACGGGAATAATTTTAATTCCTGCGGCTTCAAATGGTTGCAAACCAATCCTATTCAACAGTAGCTCCGGAACACCGGGGTATTTCTCCTCCTTACTTTTAAAGGCATAGGAGTATTCTTTCCTCAAAGCCAGCAGTGTGCGCTCCTCCCCATACAAACAGGATGGCTCTCCATTGATCCAGTTAAACGCCCTTACATCATCAAGACCGGCAGTATGGTCTTTGTGTTCATGGGTAAACAAAATGGCATTCAGGCGTTTGGTATTGGAAGCCAGCATCTGCTGCCTGAAGTCGGGGCCTGCATCGACTACAATTATCTGCCCGTTGCTTTCAATCTTCACCGACGACCGGGTGCGCTTGTCTCTTGAGTCGGAGGAACAGCAAACCTCACAATTACACGCAATCATGGGTACCCCCATAGAAGTTCCTGTTCCGAGTAGTGTTATTTTCAAAATATTGTGGATATCTAATGGTTTCAAAGCAAATTTAGCAACATTGCCATGAGAATCAAAAATGTCGGTTAAACTAATTTCCTGTTTAGGTGTTTATTAAAAAAAACAAATCTGATGAAAATGAAAACGATTCTCCTGGTACTTTTTCTGAGCTTTTTTGTAAAGGCAGCTCATAGTCAATCAAGCTTTTACGACTTTACGGTACAAACCATAGAAGGAGAAGATCTTGACATGGCATCGCTTAAGGGAAAAAAGGTAATGATAGTCAATACTGCCAGCAAATGCGGATTTACGCCTCAATATGAGCAGTTACAGGCCATTTACGAACAATATGGCGGGGATGATTTTGTAATTATTGGTTTCCCGGCCAACAATTTTATGAACCAGGAACCCGGAACGGCAGAGGAAATTGCCGAATTTTGCCAAATCAATTACGGCGTCACCTTCCCTATGATGGCCAAAATCAGTGTGAAGGGCGACGACCAGCATCCACTTTATCAGTGGCTCACGCAAAAGACGAAAAATGGCGTCACCGACAGTAAGGTCCAATGGAATTTCCAGAAATATTTGATTGGTGCTGATGGAACTCTGCAAAAGGTAATTCCCCCTAAAACCAAACCCAACGATCCGGAAATTATTGATTGGATTACTTCGGCTTCAGATGAATAGATGGTGAATAAGCATGAGTAGCTTATTGAACTGCCACCGCCTCATGCAAGGATTATAAATTCTCGCAATGGTGTGCCAATGGCACGGTTGAAAAGCGTCTGGCCTTTATTTTAATTCTCTGATATTATATTCTGTACGTCATTGCGTCTTTTCGGTTAGACCTTTTTAGCGATTTACTGACTTCATTCTGTGATCTTCAATACGAATAATCTTTCCTTTTTTCCGGAAACCCGCCTGTTTTGTTATTTTTACCGTAGATAAAAAACAATCAGGCACGACTATGTCACAACTCACCATTTACAGAGCTTCTGCAGGTTCAGGAAAAACATTCACCCTAACTCGTGAATTCATAAAGCTTTTATTTAAGCAACCATCAGAATACCGTAATATACTTGCAGTTACATTTACCAATAAGGCGACTGCAGAAATGCGGAGACGTATCCTGGAAAAATTGTTTGAACTGGGTAATCCTGCCATCGAAAAACCTGATTATCTGGAGGAGTTGATGCAGGAGATGGAATGGAAGGAAGCAAAAATCAGGGAGCGAGCCAGATTTATATTACGACTACTGCTTCATGATTTCTCCCGCTTCTCAGTCAATACTATCGATAGTTTTTTTCAGCAGATAATTCGTTCATTTGCCAGAGATGCAGGGCTTCAACTGGGTTTTCGTACCGAGTTGGACCACAAATCGGTGATGACACAGGCAATAGACCGTGTAGTACAAGAAATGGATATGAAAGGTCATGAAACCCTTAAGAAATGGTTGCTCGAATTTGCAGAGAAAAAGATAACCGAAGGTAAAAGCTGGAACATCAATAATGAAATCAGCAGTTTTTCGGAAGAAATATTTAAAGAAGCCTATCAGTCGGTGGCAGGTCCCCTGTCAGAAAAACTAAGCGATAGGGATTTCATGAATCAGTATTTGTTAAAACTCCACGCCATTCTGGGTAGATATGAACAAGAACTTAAAGAAATAGGCGCTAAAGGATTGGAAATCATAAGGAAGTGTGATTTGGATATCTTAAAGGACTTTAATGGAGGCAGCCGAAGCAAAGTACTGGTATTCAAAAAACTCAATGAGGAAGAAAAATTCAATGAGGATCAGAT
>NZ_JADQBH010000090.1 GCF_016278715.1 Marinilabilia sp.
CTGCCACTAAAATAATTATTTTACTTTCGGTTCAGCCGTAACTTCTTTTGCTTCAATAACCAATTCGGCCGTATTTAAACCATCTGATTTGGCAATAAGCTTTATCTCTCCCACACCACCGGTCGATTGCACAATTACCTGAGCCAGACCGTTAAAAGTTTTGCGTTGCCAGGGTTCTGAAGGAATAATTACCTGCAGCTTTCCGGGCTCGGTATTGACGGTTGACCATGGATTCTCTTTTACAAAAGGGGTTGCAACTACCACTACCCGATTCACTCCGGGTTTGAGATAGTCTGATTGCAATTCATAAACCGTCTCATAATCAGGAATTTCAGCAGCCACCAACTGACCGTTTATATAAACCGACTGATTTTCCCCAATGCTTCGGAACATCCAGTTAATTTGTCCTCCAAGTTCCTCTTCTGAAAGCTTAAACTGACCAATTAAAACAGTTTTTTCAGGTTCGGTTCCCGGTTCAAGGCCGTCGTTGTTTAACGCATCTTTGAGTCCATGAACATCAAATGTCGGATCAAGAACTTCCAGGATATCTGATTCTGAAGCAAAAGTTTGTTTCCAGTTGCTGAAAGAGACTGTTTTGTAGGTGTCAATGAAACGATCCGGTTCATGAGAAGTGGGATCTCCATTGCCTACACCAATTATTTTACCGGGACCTTCAATTTCGAACACAACATTTCGATTGGCAGTCGGTACTATCCTTTCCTTTTTATCGATCACCTGCACAGTTACCATCGCTAAATCTTCACGATCTGAATTGATCAATTCGCGATCTGCAATCAGTCCTACACTCTGCGCATCACCGGTGGTTTCGACCATCTCAGTAGCCATCTTCTTTCCATCCCGGTAAGCAACCGCCTTCAATTCTCCGGCTTTGTATGGTACTTTCCACTCCAGGTGACTGTTGGGTTCCATCTTCTTGCGACCAAAACTCTCTCCATTGGCAAAAAGCTCCACTTCATCGTAATTGCTGTAAACCCAAACATCAACCTCTTCCCCATCACGACCTTTCCAGTTCCAGTGGGGCAAAATGTGAAGTACCTCTTCATTGCTCCACCACGATTTCAAGTACCAGACATTATCCTTGGGAAAACCACACAAATCGAACATTCCAAAATACGAAAGCACCGAAGGATATTGGAAAGGTGTCGATTCTCCGCGGTAATCAAAACCTGTCCAGATACACATTCCAGCCAGATAATCTCTATCGGCATAATGCTGCCATCCCTGCTGAATACTCATAAAACCCGAAGGCGTAGGAACATCATAAGCTTTCAGGTATTGTTCCTCCTGATCATCCACATAAACACCACGAGTGGTATTGGTAGAACCCTGTTCAGTTCCCAGCGATGCCTGCCAGGGGAATTTTTGATGATGCTTATCCGTATCACCATGACGAAGATAGTTGAACCCCATTACTTCGATAACCGAAGAAATACCCGCACCCCAGGCTCCACTCACAGCAGCATTGGCGGGCCGGGTGATGTCCAGCGTCTTCAGATACGCTTGCATATTCTGAGCCATCATGGCTCCACGCTCTCCGTTTTCGATGGCCCACTCTTCATTACCAATTGACCATAAAACCACTGATGGGTGATTGCGATCCCGGATTACCAAACGTTTGAGATATTCCAGCATATAATCAGTTGTTCCCATCAGGCGGTTTTCATTGAGCACCAACATACCAATACGGTCACACGCCTCGAGCAAGGCAGGAGTTGGCGGATAGTGTGCAGTACGGTAGGCATTGTTCCCCATCTCTTTCAACTGGCGAATGCGCCACTCATGCAGTCCGTCAGGAATAGCTGTACCAACACCTGCATGATTCTGGTGGTTGTTAGTTCCCTTTATTTTAACATGGCGACCGTTAAGGAAAAATCCCTTTTCCGGATCCCACTTGATGGTACGGATACCGAAGGTAGTTTCGAATTTATCCACCAATTTGTCACTGGTGTGAATCAAGGTTTCCAAAGTATATAAATGAGGATCGTCAAGATCCCATAAATGTGGATTGTCAACTTTGTATTCAAAAGTATATTCGTCACTGCCCATGGAAATAAGCTCAAACACACCGGATTTCCCCTCTGCAACTACGTCTCCGGCAGCATTAACAATCCTGTTTTCCAACGAAAACGAGGATTTTCCAAGATTCTTATTTCGAACTTTCACCTGAGCGGTGACGATAGCTTCGTCACCATCTACTTCGGAAGTAACAAAGGTCCCGTATTGAGGTACATACAGAGGATTCACTTTCGTCATCCACACATGGCGGTAAATACCGGCTCCTTCATAGAACCAGCCCTCCTCCATGCTGGCATCCACACGTACAGCCACCACATTTTCCCCGCCATAATTGAGGTATTCGGAAACATCATAAGTAAAACTGGTATATCCGCTGGCCTCATTTCCACAGTAAAAACCATTCACCCACACTTTAGAATCTCTAAACACACCATCAAATTCCAGAAAGACACGTTTCCCTTTATCCGATTCCGGAATAGAAAAGGACTTACGATACCACCCCACGCTGGTATTCGGAAAACCGGGGCCTACTTTTTTGTACCCGTGACTGTGACTGGCATTTCCTGAAAAATCCATCTCAGCAGCCCAGTCGTGCGGCAAATCCAGGTTGCGCCATGTGCGATCGTCAAAGTCGGCCGATGCTGCCCCGTCACCATACCCTGCTTTGGCCAGATAGGAAAAATAACTGGTTCCCACATTAAAATCTTTCTCCACATCATGGGGATGTCCAAAGGTGAATTTCCAGTCGAAGTCCATCAATACCCGTTCACGGGGCGAGGCAGATATAAATAACGGTATGGTCAGGAAAAAGACCAGAGTAAATAGTTTCGTTGTGGGTGTTTGCATATTTTATTTGTTTTTTATCGTAATGTCGTGTCTTTCGGATACTTTAACTTATATTTTTGATTTCGTTGTACTTTTATCATAAATAATCCAAGCTATCAAAAGCATTTCCCGAAAGGGATTTCATCCCTTATACCCTGATCCCGATTATGGTTTTGTAAGGTTTTGATTTTCCAAAACCAACAAAAACCTATTTCGGGACAAAGAAGATCAAGACAGTAAATCTTTTCAAAGTGATTTATTTTGAATAACGATGAATAAAGCAGGTTAAAACTCAATATTCATAGTTACAGGTTTATCCTTTTTCAGAAGAACCCAAACAGTGTCCGTTCCTTTTCCCCCATCAATTAGAGAATCTTCATTCGAGACTTCTATCCCTCCTATATTCTGAGGCATTTGGACCTCCACTTCCTGATTCACAGATGATTTCAACGTAACTTGTAATCCATCATTATTCCACGATAGCTCTTCGATGATAATCCGCCCTCTCAGCGCCATTCCTTTAATGCTCCCGGTTTCCCATTCACCCGGCAAAGCAGGCAGTAATTTCACCAGGCCGGGTTCTGAATAAGCCAGGGTTCGCATAATTACAGCAGGAAAACCACCACTCACATCCATGTTGAAGAGGTTTCCCGAATTGTGATAAGTCCCCAGTGACGGAGTGAAATAATAACGGGAAATCCAGTTGATAATTTCTCCGGCAATCTCCCTGTTTTCAAGGTTTGCAGCAATCATCCCCATTTGGGCCAGCCCAAAAGCCATCTCACCACCGTTTTCGTTGCGGCGATGCACCATTCTACGCTCAACTGCCTCGCGGGCAGCGACCATTAGCTCCGGACTATTTTTAAATTCAGGAGCGATGATTTCATACAAAGCATAAAGATGCGATACGTGACGATGCTGGTAATTATCCTCAAATTGTTCAGGAATCCATTCAGCCAGGGCACCGTCTTCATTTACCCGATAATCTGGCATTCTGGTAAGCATTTTTTCCCATCTAACAAGTTGCTTTTTCTTCTCTCCAACCAGTCTCCCAGCTTCAATGCTGTTACGTAACAACTCCTTCGCAACCATAACGTCCATGGTTGCATCAACAGTAACCTGTGCATTAGAATTATCCGGAGTATTTTCGGGCGAATAGGAAGGTGTAAAAACATATTTTCCATCTGCTCCCTCGATCAGAAAATCTTCGTAAAACCAGGCAGCCTCACGCATAAACGGATAAATATGCTCCTTCAAATACGTCCGGTCGCCGGTGTAGAGAAAGTAGTCGTAAAGAATCCCGGAAGCCCATCCTGCACCTCCGGTCCACAATGAAAGAGCCCACTCATCATCGAAGTGAATATTCCATCCGTGGGTGCTTGAATGAGCCGGCACTACAATTCCACGGGCACCAAAAAGGCGACTGGCATTGTCACGGTAATAGGGCATCATGCGCTCATGATAATCCATATAGGCTTTCAACAGTTCGGGTGTATTTGCAGGCAACAGGGCAGAAACTGCAACTTCCACATTACCGTCATGCGTAAAACCAGACGACCACGGAGGAGTCCATGTTCCACTCCAAATTCCCTGTAAATTGGGAGGATTGGTGCCGGTGGATGAAATAATATTGTACCGGGCAGCATCAAACTGCTTTTCAATAATTGCAGGCGAGGTTTTCTGCCTGGCTTTCATTACCAGCGCTTCGGATTGCAAACCCGACTCATCGCCATTGGCAAGGTCAAGCTCAACTCTGTTAAACAAATCGCCATGAATATTCTTATGAACGGACAGGAGCTTTTCATATCCTGAGTCTATTGCTTTGAGGGAAAGTTTTAAATCATCAATCAGCGATTTTTCAAAATTGTAACTGGGAACCACACGCATCAAAACCAAAATTTCATCAGCATTCTTAATATTCATACGATCTCCCTGATAAGAAACCTCTCCACCCGATGAAATTACGCGGGCAACACCCTCAAAACCTTCAGGATTGCCCTCCCATTTTCTTTTAAATTGGGTAGAATAGGTCAAAAAACCATCCCGGGCCGAGGTTTCTACACTTTGTATAGCGCTGTTGATGTATTCCCATTGATCCCACGCCACCGGATGACGTCTGAGAGACAGTGACGCGGTGACTTTGTCACTCCCTGAAATGCGCATCACCAAAAGGCTGTCGGCACGGGATACAAATAAACTACGCTGAATTAAATTTCCGTTTTGCAACCACTCAACCTTTGCCTCTCCGGTCTCGAAGTCCACCATTCGGGAGTAGTCTTCCACGTTTCCGGCTGGCATCTGAACATCAATATTGCAAAATGGTACATAAGGATCGATCCATTTCTTTTCACCATATCCCTCTTTCATACTCTGGTCAACAGGAACCTCTGCGGCCTTTCTGTATTTCCCTTCGGCAATAAGGGCTCTGATTTCATCAAGTCGTGAAGCCTGGTCAATAGGTTGCAAAGGCACCCAGTTGGGCAGATAATGCAGCGCATGATTTACCACAACAGTCTCCTGATGAGGATCTCCAAAAACCATTGCTCCCATTGTGCCGTTTCCCGACAAAAGAGCGGATTCCCAGTCTGGTGCCGGCTTCCAGCTCACAAAACCATGCTCCGGCTCTTCGAATGGCTGTGCCACAGCAGTTACTCCGGTTATTGCAACCAGAAATCCAAGACAAATATTACTTAAAAATCTTCTGTGCATAGGTTTTTTATTTTCAATCTCACTTCAACTCAATTCTGATCCCGGCCTCTGGCAATCCGGAGGAATTGGCTTTCAACATCACAGAGCCCGGTTTTCGGCCTGCTTTTACAATCGCCAGACACTTGCCATTAAATGCTTTTCGCTGAGGTGACTGAAAAGAGGCATGACTGGTCTGGTCGCCATTATCAGTTGCCACAATGGTTGCTTCGCCATCCAGACTGAACTTAATCAGATTATCTGCATCAGGAACCAAGTTCCCATCCTTATCGGTGACTAAAGCAGAAACAAAAGCCAAATCAGTTCCATCAGCATCTATGGATTGACGATCCACTTTCAGTGATATAATCGCAGGTTCTCCGGCAGTATATATCTCTTTTTCAGCAACTACCTGCCCCTCAAGCCGGGTGACGGCACGAATCGTTCCTGGTTGATAATCAACTCTCCACATCACATTGAACCGCCCTTCGGGTTTACTTTTTGTTCCCAGTGATTCACCATTCAGAAACAACTCAACCTCATCGGCATGATTGTAATATGCCCAGACATCAATGGTTTGCCCTTCTTCCCAGTTCCAATGCGGAAACACATGAAGCACAGTATCCTCCGACCACTCACTCTTATAGAAAAAGTAAGGATCTTTCGGGAAACCAGCTAAATCAACCATCCCAAAATAGGAGCTTCGGGAAGGCCATTGATAAGGAGTAGGTTCACCCAGATAATCAAAGCCTGTCCAGATAAACATCCCCGACATGTAATCATTATTTTTGATCAGATTCCACGTATCGGTATGCGTAGATCCCCAGGGCGCACGGCAATTGTCGTAAGCCGAACAGGTATTTCCGGGGTTTCCGTCATAAAAAGGAATATCCCAGCGTTTGGGCCAGATGCGCACGCTGTCGGAGGGCATATCGTAATGACCGCGGGAATGTAAAGACGAGTTGGTTTCGGTAGCGATAAATGGTTCGCCGGGAAAAGTCCTGGGGAAGTCGGGCCAGTCTTCGTGATGGTAATTGAACCCCACCAAATCCAAAACCCCGGATTTATTCAATGAATTGTTGGGTGACGGCCCGTTGTTACCGGTTGTGATGGGTCTGGTTTTATCAAGTTCGCGCACAATGGCAGCCAGTTCTTTGGTAATCCTGATTCCGGTGGAGTCCCACTGCTCCAATATTTCGTTGCCGATACTCCAAATCATCACACTCGGATGATTTCGATCGCGGCGAATGTGGTCACGCAAGTCCTTCTCATGCCACTCATCCCAATAAAGCGAATAGTCGTAATCGCTTTTGGCTTTGGCCCACATATCAAAAGTCTCATTCATGACGATAAGTCCCATCTCATCACATAATTCCAGAAGTTCAGGAGCAGGAGGATTGTGTGAAGTACGGATGGCATTGGCCCCCATTTCCTTCATGATTTCCAATTGCCGTTCAATAGCCCGACGATTAACTGCAGCCCCTAAGGCTCCGAGGTCGTGGTGCATGCATACACCTAATATTTTTGTTGGTTGATCGTTAAGAAAAAAACCCTTCTCGTGGTCGAAATGAAAAAAACGAATCCCAAAATCGGTTTCATACTTGTCAATCAACGTTCCATCGGTCTCAATTCTGGAAACGGCGGTGTGCAAAGCAGGATTTTCGAGCGTCCACAATTCAGGTTGAGAAACCTCTATAGAAAGGTCAATGACTTTGGTTTCACCAGCAGCAATACGAACATCAGCAGCACGGGCCGAACCTGTCTTCTGTCCATCAGCAGAAATAATATAGACCAAAAGCTGAAAAGTAGTATCCCTATCAAAATCGTTGCGAATTGAATGCTCAATATGCACCAAAGCCGCATCCTGTGTCACCTCAGGTGTTGTAACAAAAGTGCCCCACTGATCCAGATGAAGAGGATTTACCGAGGTGAGCCAAACATTGCGGTAGATCCCGGAACCGGAATACCACCGGGAGTTAGGCTGAGCGCTGTTGTCCACTTTTACGGCAATCACATTCTCTTTTTCACCGAAAAGGAGATAAGGTGTAAGATCGTATCTAAAGGAGATGTAACCATTGGGCCGTTTACCAAGATAATGTCCGTTGATCCACACTTCACTGTTCATGTAAACCCCGTCGAACTCAATAAAAAACATTTTATTGCTTTGACATTCGGGCAGCGAAAACGTTTTCCTATACCAGCCCAGTCCGCCGGGAAGCGCGCCGCCTCCAACACCCGAAGGATGATTTTCATTAAAGGTCCCCTCAATGCTCCAGTCATGCGGTAAGTTCAACTGGCGCCAGTTGGAATCATCAAAATCCGCATGGTGATACCCGTTCGAATCCAGACTATCAACAAGTGCAAATTTCCAGTTGTCGGTAAATATATTTTTTGTGCGAACTTCCTTATCTTCATGAGAACAAGCCGACAAGAACAATCCGGCAACCATAAAAAACAAGACAAAAGATCTCATAGTGATTAGTTGTATGTGTGGAGAAATAAAAAAAGGCCTGATAATCCATATATCATCAGGCCTTTGGTTCAATTCAATCTACTCAAAAACGACCTCGACAGCCTGACCTGAATAATCCACCAGCTGGCCATTGACCGCATCAGGATTAAATCCGACGGACTTATCGGGAGATACAAATACCACCTCGAACCGGCGTTCTTGCAGCATTCCGTCGAATGAGCCTTCACGATTACCAATGGCAAGGGTTTTATTTTGGTTGTTGTATGTGAAAGGAATGGTAGAGAATTTACCTTCCTCGTAATTATAGTTGGTGTTTTCATCCTCATAAAGCTTAAACTCACCATTGTCGCCGGTATAAACGTAAACAGTGATTAATTCAGGCTTTTTCTCAGTAGTGTACTGAATTTCAGGACCGGCTGTAATAATTGCGCCTGCAGGAGCATACATCGGCATGCGTTCATAGGGAGCATTCACTTCTTTTGTCTGTCCACCCTCGATGAATTCGCCGGTATAGAAATCATACCAACCTTTATTTTCGGGGAAATAGACTTCACGGTTACGAGCTTCGTATTCATACACCGGGCATGCCATCAGACCTCCGCCAAACATATACTGGTCGTCGATGTTGTAAACATTTTGGTCATCGGTATAATCCATCACCAAACCACGCATGATGGTGTAATTGTCGTGATAAACAGCACCGGTAAGACTATAAATATAAGGCATCAGACGATAGCGAAGCTTGTTGTAGTATAGCATCGACTCAAAAGCCTTGTGTCCTTTAGGAGCAATGTTCCAAAGCTCTCTGTAGGGATACTGACCGTGCACACGGAACAGCGGTGAGAAAGCTCCAAACTGATACCAGCGGGTATTCAGCTCACGCCACTCTTTCATATCCTCACTACCTTCGGGAGCATTTTCATAACGCTTTTCCACACAAAAGCCACCGATATCCATTGTCCAATAAGGCATTCCCGAAAGGGAGAAATTGATGGCTGCAGGAATTTGTGCTTTCAAGTCTTCCCAAACAGTTCCGATGTCACCACTCCAGGTAACCGTTCCGAAACGCTGCATTCCGGCAAAACCGGAGCGGGTGAGGATAAACACACGCTCATCATTTTCCTCAGCACGCTGACCTTCGTAAATTCCTTTGGCATTCATCAAAGCAAAAGCATTGAAATATTGAGTGGATGGTCCCAAATGTGTAGGGTTCATCAAATCTTTACGGTATTCCATACTTGCATTGGAAAGAATATCGGGCTCGGTAGCATCCAGCCACCATGCATCAAAACCTTTGGTATAAAGTTCTTCTTTTATTTGCTCCCAGAATAGTTCCCTGGCACCGGGTGCATAAGCATCATAAAAGGACCCTACATATCCGGGGTAAATCCAGTCTTTAATACTGTCTTCCACGGCCTGACGATACATCCATCCATTCTTGTCGAACTCCTTGAAATGCTCAGTATTGTGGTAGAACTTGGGCCAAACAGAAATCATTATGCGGGCATTGTTCTCGTGCACCTCATCCACCATAGCATTTACATCAGGGAAACGTTTTTCATCGAACTTGTGACTTCCCCACTGGTCAACAGGCCAGTACGACCAATCCTGAACAATATTGTCGATGGGAATTTCACGCTCACGGAATTCATCCAGCACTTCCAGCAACTCATCCTGTGTTTTGTAGCGTTCACGGCTTTGCCAGAATCCCATAGCCCACTTAGGCATCACCTGAGCTTTTCCGGTAAGTTCACGATAACGGGAAATCACATCATCCATGGAGTTTCCGGCCATAAAGAAATAGTCGAGTTGGTCGCCCATTTCACTCCAGAAAGAGATACGTTCCTGCTCTTCAGGAGCAACAGGTGTCAGAGCTTTCAATCCGATATACGACTCTCCTCCATCGGGAATCCAGTCGAGCTTGACATGATATTTTTTTCCGGCTTCCATGTCCACGTTAAATTTGGCCACAGAAGGATTCCAGGCAGTACGCCAGCGATCGGCCATCAATTCACCGTCAATCCAAATTTTTGTATATCCGGCATAATACATCAAAAACCGGAAAACACCACTCTCTTCGGGTTGTAAATGACCTTCCCAGGTAATGCGGGCATTAGTAAAATCAAAACCTTCGGGGAAATTCTCAATTGTTGTCAGGTTTTCGTAATCGATGGAATTCTCCTGACGAACAGTAAAGACATTTCCGGTTTCTTTATTATCGATATAAGTAGCAGTGAGACTCCCCTCTTCTCCGTCAATATTGAAAAGTTTTAACTGATCAATTTGTCCGTAAGGCCGGGGATCCCCCCAACGGGTAAGAGAATAGTTATCCCAAAGAATTCCGTAGTTTCTCGTGGAAACAATCACTGGAACAGACACCTTGGTGTTGTACTGGAACAGTTCCTCGTTTTTTCCTTTATAGTTGTAGTCGTGTGCCTGATGCTGACCCAGACCGTAAAGACCTTCGTCATCATGCGACTCCCACACCTGGCGGACTTCGTAACCTTTAACGCCATCCACTTCCATGGAGGTAATGGTTTTTCCGCCATTTTCTTTTTCCTGAAGAATCAGATTTCCATCCGCATCGAAAAAGCGAACCTCTCCGGTACTTTGTGAAACCTTTGCAGTCACTTTTGCAGTTGAAAGAACCAGGTCATCACCCTCTTCGGTCACATCAAAATCAACAGTTTTTTCCAACGGCAGGGCCACTAGACTCTCTTTTGTGCTAAAATCATCAGCAGCAGTGGCTGAAACTTTAATAATTTCTTCGCCATAAGGAGTCAGACGAATGGCTTTTACCGACTCACCGGCCGGATTTTCGGGATAAACCGTTAAACCAGCATCATCAACTTTCCAGCCTCCCTGGGAACATCCAAAGCCCAAAATGGCAATCAAACCAACTAAAAAAAATTTCTTCATAATGTTTACTTAATAAACCCTTTAAGCATGATTCAACAAAAAGGTAGTTCAAATATTACTGTACGTTATTCTAATTTCAGGAAAGAGAAAATTGAGCCCAGTTTAAAAGCATCTTTATACTACATACTACACTCAATCATTTATTCATTAACCGTGTGTTCCTCACAAAGATTGTAAATAAGTGTGAGATTTACACACCATATCTGAACAAAATATGATATAATCTTTCGGTTAAAACTCTCTTCATACCGGGAATTACAAAATATTAAAAGTCAGGAAGTCTCCCAAATACAAGTCAAAAGGAGCAAAAATTGACCACTTAACCCCTGGCTCCTATCTTCAAATACCGGAAGACCTCCATGACTTTTAATAACCTATAAAACAGCACCTTTATTCTTTAAAAGGGATATACCCCGGCGTTGGCCCCTTCAATAAGTGCATCGTATAACAATTGATCACCCACTTCGAACTGGTCTCTGTCTATCATCCCGAAACCATGATTGGTGAGGCTTCCTTCGTCCCAGTAAAACGGAACCAATCCGTAATTTTTGGCCTGTTCGGTGACATATTTATTAAAATAAGCCCGTGACTCATAATGAAGCTGCTGCCACTCAGTATTGTCGCTAATTGTGCGACGTATAGCTCCATATTCTCCAAGGATCACCGGAATACCATTATCTACAAATTTGGACTTCATCTTCTGAAACTGAGCCAGCACATAGTCTTCTTCACAATCCCAGTCGGGGAAACGGCCCTCGGCCCCTGAAACATGGTAATTTTCTCCCCAGAAGTAATAAAAATCTCCCCAGGTTTCATCCTGTGTCAAACCACAAAAATTCCATGGTGAATAGTAATGAACCTCTGCCATCAGACGGTCTTCCACATCATCCTGTGGCAATGTGTTCATCAGCGTATTGGTTTTATCAATATCCGTTGAAGGCCCCTGGAATATCAGTACCCGGTAGGCATTTCGACCACCGGTTGACCGAACCGCATCAATGAAGGTCTGCTCGTAAGAAAGCAAAACCGACATCTGAGAAGCATCTTCCACATTGGGTTCGTTGGTGCCGGCAAACAACAGACGTTCGTCATAATCGCGAAAATGGATAGCAATCTGTTTCCAAAGAGCTTCCTGCTTCAGGTTGACTTCTTCCTGTTTTCCCGTTGAAATGTTTTCTTCCAGCCAGCCACCATCCCAGTGGATATTCAATATCACATACATATCGTTGGCATAGCAATAATCTACCACCTCTTTAACACGCGCAAGCCATGCATCCTCTATTTTAAATGTTTCCTGATTTTCGATATGACTGTCCCATGCACAGGGAATACGAACGGCATTGAAGCCTGCCGCGGCCACTGCATCAATTAATGCCTGCGAAGTTTTAGGATTTCCCCAGGCCGTTTCACCGTCGGGCACTTCCATAGAATTGCCCAAATTCCAGCCCATTTTCATATTTGCGGCCAGTTGGAGGGCAGTGCTGGCCATGCCGGAATTGTCGTCAGGAATGGAAACATCAATTCCGGACTGAACAATAGTCACCGTATCTTTGATGTCGCCCATAGAAAAAATCACCAGACCAGTGCGTTGAAAAATGGAGGGGTTGGATGCGACTGAAAAATCTTCCGAAGCTTCAGAAAGGGACTTGATTTGAGAAATCCAATTGCCCTTGATGGTCATTTCATAATTGTTGGTGACCTGGAGGTTTACAGAGAAATTTCCTCCCTCCGCATCGATCTCAACCATGTCCTGTTCAAGAATCAGGAGCTCACTCCCGGCTTGCGAGACCGTAATCTCCCGGGTCAGGCCATCGGCAGAAATAGTAATAACCGCAGACCTAACTTCAGCATTTGGATTTCTCTTGACCGTTAAAGCAATGGAAGTTTCCTGCTCAGATCCGGTGCCCGTCAGCGGGTCAACAGAAAACCATTCTGTAGTGCCCGAAATCACCCAGTCGCGGTTTGACAGAATGTTAAAAAACTTGGATCCGCTGTTAGCCGGAAAAGTAAGTTCTTCAACACTTACAGACAATGAAGCCTCTTCAATAGAATCGTCATCAGAACATGATGAGCACTGAATACTCAGGAAAACCAAAAAAAAGAAAAAAGCCAGTTTTTTCATATAAAAACAGATCAGTAGATTTGGGAGCTTCGTTATTTAACTATCCAGCTCCATGAGTAATTAAGCTGCACTCACAACTTTGTCGTCTGAACAAATTAATGCAAGCCCCGGCTCAATTACCGGGACTTGCCTCTAATTGGCTATAAATAGAGTTTATTTTAAATCTGGGGTGTTAATAAACCAGCACCTCGTCAATGGTGGCTGTCACGGCAGTCATATCAGCAATATCCTCTCCCATCCCGACAATATCAACCACGAACACCATTACACCTTCCGACAAACTTCCGGGAGCAAATGTAGCGGTGTAGGTACCATCCCCATTAACAATTATGGTTTCACCATTTCCTGAAGGATTCCAATCAGCATCGCTATAAAGAATCGAAGCATCATAAGATCCCACAGCTCCTTCGTTCAATGTAATACCACTAAGAGTAAAGGTAACTTCCAGACTATTAAATGAAGCCAGTTCGCTTGTTGCTAACGGAGGATCTGCTTTAGTGCTTCCATATTCATTAAAAAGCTCCAACCGCAGATTACCTTTCTCTTCAATATCTCCGTATGCCAATTTTGAATTATCAAATGTCAGAGAGGTAGCCTGAGGCCCCTCCTCACTTGCACCACCGGCAGCAGGAACAAGATGGAATCCCATGTACTCCGGCTTTTCGGGATCTTTTGCACCAACCCACATACCCGTTACTTTTCCGGCGGCATCCTTCTCAATAGACATAATTCTCAACTGATTATCAGCGCTGAGTCCAAAGCTGGCCCATCCAATCACTGAAAATGAAGGAGCGATTCCATCAAAAGTATAGATTCCTTTTTCATCCAAGGCATAAGTGCCCGTCTCAGTGGTTCCGTCAGGAGCAACATATTCAACCGTATTATCTTCAGAATTCATCGTTAAAGCAAATCCTTCATAAACACTTGGATCGGGAGTTCCTAACCAGTCGGGATAATCCTCAGGAGAATTCCATTCATTCATTCTTGTACCATCCAGATTACACCAATTAAGAGGAGTCTGGTCAGATAATGTCCAGGTAATAGAAGTGGTAACTACCTTCGAAACATCCTCTTGCCATCCGGAAGGAAGTTCAGGCTCAGGATCCGGAAGGTCTTCGGGAACCCAGTTGTCGTAATAATCTTTCGAAACATAATTATACACCAACATTGCCGGACCTTCTCCTGATAAGGCTTCATCACGAATAACTCCGAGTTGCATGGCATCTTCGGTAAGATTCATCACCCGGATATCCCCCCAGTTTATTACATGACCATCGCGTCCTTCGTCATGCAAAGGAGCAGCATCGGTCAAAGAAAGCCTTTTGGCATCAGCATCAAGAAAATAAGTTCCGTTATCAACACGGCCAAGAACCTCATGATTTACGGAAACGGTGGCATTTCCCTGCAGACTGAACGTCATGGTTCCAAAATTTGCGGCAGGCATCAGCCATTGGTTTCCTTCCCAAACAGGACTCCAGTTCCAGGTATCTTCCAGCCCTAAAGCATCTCTTACTGCATCAGTATCTTTTCCCTTGCCATAAAGGGCTCTGCTATCCCAATTATCGTCTGTTCCGAAAAAATAAAGCGGCCCCTTAAAGTAACGACTTTGTCCCTCTTCGTTCAGGTCAAGCAACCAGGTTTTCTCTTCGCCTACACCTCCTGTCAGCAATGCCCAAAGAGGATCATCAACATACATCAGATTTGTAGTGGTAATAGTTAGGTCAAAAGTATCTGCCTGAACAAATCCACCGGCACTCTGGACCCCGTAAACGAACTGATAATCGCCCGAAAATGGAATACGAACGGTATCCACAATGTGACTAGATCGCCCCATAGGAGTAACCCACAAAGGCGTAACCCCTTCGGTCAGACTTTGGAGGATTACCATATTGGGATCTTCGGCATCCTGAACAATTCTGTATTTCAGGTTGTTTTGGGTAATCATCTCCCCAAGACTGTACTCCTCGGGCTGACAGGCTGAAAAACCCAACATCAAAACAGCCAGAAGAGAAAAAACTATATATAATTTATTGGTCTTCATATCTATACCATTTTATTGATTAATTACTCCACCCGTCATTCTGCTTCAGGACATTGTCCGACAGGTTGATTTGGTTTTGAGGAATCATCTGAAAACCTCTTTTATCAATAATATTCTGAGCGTTGATCACCTTGCTGGTCTCAACACCTCCGTCCAAAACAGTTGTTTGTTCTGCGATGGTACTAGCAGCTGTTTCCAGCCCCTGACGGAGAAGATCCCAGTAGCGAATGCCCTCAAAAGCAAATTCCAGACGTCTTTCTTCCAGTATATTGGCTGGGTTAACAGTCTTTATTCCCAGGCCTGCACGGTCGCGTACCAAATCGAAATAATCCTGAGCATTGGCACTTCCCAATTCAGCCGCCATCAGCAATACATCGGCATAACGAATAGCAACATAGTCCTGATACTGTCCAATCATGAAGTTCGTTGCCCCATTTTCTGCTGCAACATCACTTCCATCAGGCAAGGCCAAAGGAATGTACTTCTTATTGGCATAACCGGTATAGCCTCTCTGCCCTGAATTATCAAAAGCTAGGCCTTCTTCCTCTATACCAATAATAGATGCTGTTCTTCTGGCATCATCCTCTTCATAAGCATTGTAAAGCTCCGGGTTTACAGGTCCGGCGCCCCAACCACTACCATAAGGACTAAATGACTGCTCGCGCAATCCTAACATGACCATCCAATGGTTACCATCTGTATTGCCATCGTAATCAGAAGTAATATTGTGCTTGATAGCGAAAATAGTTTCCTGATTGTCTTTACCTGCATAGGTGGATTCCAGCGTATTGGTCTCCGGAACAGGTGTTGCAGATGCTGCCGGCCACAAGTTGGCAAATTCCTCTACCAACCCGTATTCTGTGCTCGAAATCACGTCTTCCAGATGTCCAAGCACCTCGGTTTTAGAGGCTTTTCCAACCAGATCGGTTTTATTGTAGTATCCTGTATAAAATAAGAACACTCTTCCCAATAAAGATTTGGCTGTCCATTTGTTGGCTCTTCCGGGTTGCACATCTCCACTCCCTTTCTCAGCTGCAATCAATAAATCCTCTGCAATCTGAGCATAAATTTCATCTGCGGAAGCCTGTGGAACATTCTCCTCAGTAGGTTCAATTACAAGAGGAACCCGTTCCCAAAGGCGTACCATATCAAAGTACAGGAAAGCTCTCAAAAAGCGGGCTTCTGCCTCAATGGAATTCCTTTTAGCATCATCTCCTTCCCAATTGATCTGATCCATTTTCTGCAAGAGCATGTTTACACGATAGATTGCTTTGTAAAAATCAATCCAGTTTTGCTCAAAAAGATTTTGATCAGAAGGAGAACGCTGAAGATTGAATTCATCAAGCAACTGATAGCCGTAACCATCGTTATTTCCTGTCCCTCCATAGCAGTTATCAGAAAAAACTTCAGAAGCTACGGGAAATGAAACCCCGCCCTGATTAACAGCCTGCAGACCATCATAACAACCTACTATTGCCAACTCTGCATCTTCCAGAGTCTGATAGAAATTGGCATCGGTAAGAGATGTCTTGGGGGTGCTGTCCAGAAAACTTTCAGAACAACTTCCAAGCATCAAAGCACCTGCCACTATAATTGAATATATTTTTAAACTCTTCATTTCGAATGCTGATTTTAGAATTTAACATTAAGACCAACAAGAATGGTACGCGGACGAGGATAATAGCCCAGGTCGACACCTGATGATCCATTTTCCAAACCATAACCCACTTCAGGATCCATTCCGTTATACTTCGTAAAGGTGAATGCATTCTGCACCG
Organism: Marinilabilia sp.; assembly: GCF_016278715.1. Lineage (GTDB taxonomy): Bacteria > Bacteroidota > Bacteroidia > Bacteroidales > Marinilabiliaceae > Marinilabilia. Next base: position 16,881 of record NZ_JADQBH010000090.1, read on the forward strand.
ACCCGTAAAGTCTGAACTGACTTAAAAAGTCGCGATTAATCAGGTCCGCAAAATCATACCCCAGTGTTATATTACTAATTCTCAGGAAGTCTCCATCCTTCACAAAAATATCCGAGAACAGATAATTGACATTGGTTTCTGTCACTCTGGGAATTTCATAGGAAGTACCTTCTCCGTGCCAACGACCTAAAATTTCGGTGGTATAATTGGAAAAAGCATTGGTGTGATTACGATAAGACTGAACAATTTGATTTCCTGCCACCCCATTGGCAGCAACAGAAAAATCAAAATTCATATACTCGAAACCAACGTTAAACCCAAATACAAAATCCGGATTGGGATCGCCCACCATTACTTTGTCGCTGTCATTCATCGTTCCATCCCCATTTTGATCCACATATCGCAAATCGCCGGGTTTGGCGTTGGGTTGAATCATTTTCCCATTGCTGGTATGATTCAATACCTCCTGCTCATTTTGGAAAAGCCCATTGGTTTCCCAACCCCAGAAATAACCGATTGGATAACCTGTTTCAGCACGATGATAAAACTCCAGAGAGTTATCGTAAAGCATATTGGTCAGTCCATGAACGATACCGTCATTGGTAGGAACATTGGTCACTTCGTTCTCATTGTAAGAAATATTACCCGACACAAAGTACCGAAATTCACCAATTTGATCGTTCCAGTTGGCAGCAACCTCTAAACCGGTATTCTTAACGTCTCCTCCGTTAATATAAGGCCCATCGGCACCAGCTGTAGCCAGAATAGGAGCCTGAAGTAACCAGTCTTTGGTTGACTTTTCAT
>NZ_JADQBH010000016.1 GCF_016278715.1 Marinilabilia sp.
GTCTTTTCTTTGAACTTGATAAATCAGAATAAGGGAACGGTATTACAACGATATCACCTTTTACAAATCTTTCCATGCTTCATCTTCTTCAGGTAACAGCCATTCTTTTGCCAATACGCTTTCGCTTGCAAAATGGGTCAATATGTTATTGTTCTCCGTTTTTTGCATTGTCTCTTTTTTCAATACTTCCCTTAATTTAAGTTTTTCGTTGTAAGGCAATTGTCTTACAAGGTCAACAACCTGGTTGAAATTAAGCGGTAAGTTTATGTTTAAATTTGCGGCTTCCATAATTTTACATTTTAAGAATCAAATATCTTGTGACTTTTTTGGGGGATTTTTCAAGGCAACACTCCGTTATCTCGAATCTTCGGGATTAGAAGTGTCTGATAATTAATGGTTTACGCAATTTGCAACATAATGCATAACCCTCTCATAATAAAAACTTTGCGTCATTGCGTCTTTACGTTTATGTTTTTTTTAACGAACTATTATCAAGGAAAATTCATTTCTTCTTTAAAACATAAAACACCGAATTTGGGGCAATTCTTTCAACGGGTTTTGTCGGATGGTATTTGAGATTGAATTTTAGGATTCCGGAGATGAACTTATCAAACAGGATATAAAATTTATAGTATTGAAGAGGTTTTTTGAAGAAACGGCCAAAAATCTTTTTGATGTGAGTTGTAAGGGTGAAACAAAAACTGCGGGAGATAACCTCAACCGGTTGGGTAGAAAAAGTCTTTTCAAAGAATTTTAACGGTATGCCTCTTTCGTTTTTGGTTAACCCGGGTCTTGGAGATCTCCAGTCACCCATCGATTGAACGGGTTCCCGAAGTAAAAGAAAACCCTCAGGTTTTAACACCCGTATCATCTCACCCAAAACAAAGCCCACATTGGGAATGTGGTGCAACGTACCGAAGCAGGTAATTAAGTCGAATGTGCCTGCTTCAAAATCCAATTTTCCGTCTGAATTGGGTTTGACATAGTTGGGGGTAATCGGTCCAATGGATTTACTGACAAGTTGTTCTGACGGCTCTACAATGGTCAGATTTTTTATATGGTCTATCAGGGGCTCAATTTCATTTCCCCAGGCGGCTCCAAAACCCAATGCGTTTTCAAAAATCTTACCTGGTAGTTTGCTATAACCATGAACGACATTGAGATTATTGTAAGTGTAATCAGTTGGTATAGTGCCTTTTTGGTCAATGTTTGCATAAGCCTCTGATTCTTCTTCAAACCATTTTTCTATCTGTTCAGGGCTAAAATCATTGCCATATAATTTTTCTCCGGAAAGGAACTCATTCATATTTCAAAAAAATAGTTTTTACAATAGCAAATGTATTATTTATTTATGTAAAAACTGACAGACGGGGCATTTTACCCGGTATAAGAAAAACAAAAACTATTTGATTCTTTTCATGTCAATATACCGTTAAGCTTTTACAAATAGTTGATAATTAATCCATTTCAAAACCAGACAAATTGGCCACAACTCACCCATCATAAAAACTTTACGTTATTGCGCCTCTGCGGTTAAGCTTTTTTTAACAGACTATTGTAATGAAAAAATGTTCAGCAAAATGGTCTATTGTTTGTTTTCTTAGTTCCTGTATTGGGCAACAGGACTAATCCACTGCTTTAATGTCCACTAAGACAGCGTTTTCTTTGACTAATGCATCTTGTTTTATATGGACTTTGGAGACTAAACCGTCGATGGGGGACTTGAGTTCATTTTCCATTTTCATAGCCGAAAGCACTACAATGGTTTGTCCTTCTTTCACAGCATCGCCGGGAGTTGCCTTAATGGAAATTACCTTGCCCGGAATGGGGGCCAGTATTTGCTCATTCTTATCTCCCGTTCTTTTTTTATCTCCTTTTAACGAACCTGCCGGTGCAATTTCAATATTGAATGATTGATATTGGGTATTGACGGCGTAGAAATGTTTCTTTTCGCTTTTTATTATTTCCATGTTGTGGCTGGTGCCATTGTGAAGTACCGAGTAAACACCGTCCTCCACTTTTTCCACATCAAGAGAATACTCCCTGTCGCCAATTGCCACCTGCAGTAAAGGGCCTTCACGCTTTATTATCCTGATTTCTTCCTGATGTTTTCCGTTTTTTGCTAATATTTTCATGGTCCGTTTTTTTCGATTTTCTTGTTAAATGGCTATGAGAGATATAGGGTAGTATTGCCTAAAATGGATTGAAGTGATGAAGACGTCCGTACTCTTTCCAGTTCGATTTACTGGATTGAACGTTGTTGAACCGGAGGCGTTTATCAACATGCGACTGATGCTCCACATAAGCCATAATCATAGCAAGGTCTTCACAGGTGTATTTGCAATCTTCACCTTTCATGAGGAATTCTTCATTGTTGGCAATGAAGTGGGTATCGTATTTTCCTTGCACAAAATCAGGAGTGTTCATAATTCTTTCAAGAAACTGAATGTTGGTTTTTACTCCGGTGATTTTGTATTCGTAAAGCGCCCTTTTCATGCGTTGAACGGCTTCTTCCCGGTTTTGGGCCCATACAATTAGTTTGGATATCAGCGGGTCGTAATAAACCGTTATTTCGTAACCTTCATAAATGTACCCGTCTGTTCGAACCCCCAGTCCCAGTGGCTCGGTGATGTGAAGAACGGTACCTGCCCCCGGCATGAAGTTTCGTTCGGGATCCTCTGCATAAATTCTGCATTCAATAGCATGACCTGATTTGCCAATATCTTTTTGCTTCCATGGCAAAGGTTCTCCGTTGGCTATCTTTATTTGGGCTTTTACCAGGTCTATTCCTGTTGTACGTTCGGTGATGGGATGTTCTACCTGGAGACGGGTATTCATTTCCAGAAAATAAAAATTCATGTCTGCATCCACCAGAAATTCCACAGTTCCGGCTCCTGTGTAATTGACAGAAGCAGCTGCAGCAATCGCCCTGTCGGTCATTTTCTTTCGTATTTTTTCAGGGATAAAAGGGGAGGGAGTTTCTTCCACGATTTTTTGATGACGTCGTTGTACTGAGCATTCCCGTTCAAAAAGATGAACGATATTCCCGTGGGTATCGCCCAGAATTTGAACCTCAATATGATGCGGCGACTTGAGGTATTTTTCCATATACACAGAGTCGTCTCCAAAGGCATTTAATGCTTCCGATTTGGCTCTTCTGATGGACGAATTCAACTCCTCAGGTTTTTCGACGAGTCGCATTCCTTTTCCACCGCCACCGGCCGAAGCTTTAATCATAACAGGAAATCCTATATCAGTTGCAATTTTCAGATTTTTAGAATCATCGTTGGTGAGTTTTCCGGATCCGGGAACCACTGGGACACCTGCTTTAATCATTAGTGCTCTGGCTCTCATTTTATCACCCATTGCATTAATGGCTTCCGCTTCAGGGCCAATAAAAATGAGTCCTGCTTCACGCACCTGATGAGCAAAATCCGAATTTTCGGAAAGAAATCCATAGCCCGGATGTATGGCATCGGCACCACTTTGTTTTGCAGTTTCCAATATTTTTGGAATGTTCAGATAGCTCTGGCCCGAAGGTCCGGGGCCCACCGGCCATGCTTCGTCGGCATACCGAACGTGCATTGAAGTACGGTCGGGTTGAGAATAAATAGCAACACTTTTAATGCCTGACTCGCGGCATGAACGAATAATACGAACTGCTATTTCGCCGCGGTTGGCTACAAGAATTTTTCGAATCATGAGAGATTTCTATAATGATTGAACTGTTTTTAGTTTTTCTTAACAAACAGTATGCGATTCGGTTCACTTGTCGGGTCTGATTGTTTGAATCCAAAATTGTAAATAGTTGTCGGATAGACGCTACGTTCGGCGGTTTTGTTTCTCCATTTTGTCGGTCATTTGTTGAAGAATTTATATCTTTGGTTATAAAAGTAATCTTTCGTTTTCCGGTCTAAAAAGACAATTCAGGGAAGTTTTAGAAATGGTCGGAAGGAATTATTTTTATTAAGACCTCTTTTAAATAAACCGGTATAAGTATTTTCATTAAACCAAATAAGCGTTCTTTGACTTATATTGGCAAAACAAATATCAAAAATTGAATCGCTATGTTGAATAAGAAAGTTGAAAAAAAGCTTGTAGAGCAAATCGAAAAAGAAGGTTATTCATCCAGTCTTTACCTTGCCATGGCCACCTGGGCCGAATGTAACGGACTGGAAGGTGTTGCAGGCTGGATGTATGCTCAGTCGGATGAGGAGCGTATGCACATGCTGAAAATTGTTAAGTATGTAAATGAACGTGGAGGGCAGGCTGTCATAAGCGGTTTTGATAAGCCTCCGGCAGATTTCAAAAATGTAAAGACTTTGTTTGAGCAGGTATTTGCCCATGAGCAAAAAGTTACTGCTTCTATCAATGATATTGTGGAAGTCTGTTTGAATGAAAAGGATTTTACTACGCACAATTGGTTGCAGTGGTTCGTAAATGAGCAGATTGAAGAAGAAGCTTCAGTGTCCGCTATTTTGGATAAACTGAAACTTCTGGGAGATCAAAATATGTATATGTTCGACAGAGACATTATGGGAATGCGTGGACAGCAACCGGCAAGCCTTGAATAGCAGGAGATTAGAGGGCAAAATAACAAGTCAAAAACGGCAAGTTATTTCGGCACAATCCCTAAGAAGAGCATCTGTTAAAAAATATTCGGATGCTCTTTTTTTTATTGAATATCTATAATCTCGTATTGTATTTTTTCAGCGGTTAAAAGTCAGTTGATTCCGAATAGATGACAGATTTTTTATTGAGACAGAAAAATTTTGTTGAATGATTCTCTTCCTCTGGCTTCTAACCTCCAATAACCAGATTCTAACCTCTAACCTTCTAATTGTCTGCATGCCATTTGGAAGTTTGGAACAACCTAAATTCTATGTATCAGAAAGATTATATCCTCAGAATGATTGAAGAAATAGGCCGCTTTTTGGCTGCCTTGTCCGGATTGAAATCGAAAAAGAATTATAAAAAAGCCTTTGAAGATTTCCTGGAGTTTATTGCACTTCATTTTAAAATTGAGTCAGAGGAATTGTCCCTCGAAAATATTGAATCACTGGAGGCAAAACTCAAATCTGCATTAAATGATTATCCTGATGAACTGGGACAATTACTTCTGAATGGGGGAGAATCGGCCAGTGAAGCAGGAAGACGTGATATTACCGAAACCTTGTATCTATTGGCATGGAATGCTTATTCTAAAGCCGAACAAGAATCTGATTCGTATCGTTTCAACCGGATGGTGGAAATGAACAACCTTAAAGAAAAGCTGGCATTGATGGGAATTAATGTTTGAAACTTTCTTCTATGAAAAACGAGGACTTTTCAGCCCCCGTTTATTTCATCAGTATATAATTAAACTAAGTTATTGGTCTGATGGAACTCGCATGTAAGAACTTATACATGTTCTCTTGTGGCAATCGTTGCCATGCTCGTTTCATTTGGTAATAATTAAAATTGATTGAAAAAATATTGTTTTATGTGCATTTGTGGGAGGCTGTATGCTAACCACTAATCTTTTTCCCTTATGGTTCTTATGTAGTTTGAACACTTTCATTCATTATTGGTGATGTTAAAAAATATTTGAGATTTTCAATCCTGCATAAACAGTTCTTGGGTTCACAGGACCATAGATATATCCGGGATCCCGGTCTTTGCCGGTGTCAAAATCATTTTGATAACTGTTCAGGATATTTTTTGCTCCGGTAAAGAAATCAAAATCACCCACGCTGGTTTCCAGGCAATAGGTTACTTTGACAGCCCAGTCGAAAAAGACCTCCGATTCATTAATATATCCGGTTTCCGGGTCAGCTGCTTTAGGTCCAAAATAAGGAACGAGCATTTTTCCGGTATAGATTCCGTTGGTGGTAAATTCCCAATGTCCTTTGGGTTTCCAGTTGAGGGTGAAAAATCCGTAATTATCCGGTGTTCTTAGAAATCTGGTCTCATTAAAATCCTGGGGGGCACCATACTCACTTGTTTGAAATGTAAACCCTGTATTTATATCAAAGATGGTCGAAGGAGCCCATTTTGCCTCAATATTTACTCCCTGCACTGTGGCACCTTCCTTTTCATTTACTCTGGTGTAAATCACTTTTCCGCTGGCATCGGGTGTTCCTATTACATTTGAAAACGGGTTCTGTAATTTGGTGTGAAAAAATTCGGCAAGCAATTCCAGGTTTGAATTATCCCTTTCAATGGTGTAGCTCAATGACCCGGTAAAACTTTGACTTGTTTCCTGTTTTAGATCGGGTTCATTTTGGTGGATCACCTGCCGGCTGTCAGAAGTTTCTATATGCAGGTCTTCATCGAAAACCTGTGGTGCTCTGTAACCTTTGGCATAACTGGCTCTCACCTGAAATGGGTTTGTCAATCCATACAATAAAGTGAATCGGGGACTTAACACATTGTTCGATATGGTACTACCGCTGATGTTATCAGAAATACTGTAATGATCCAGACGCACCCCGCCGGAAATTGAAAAGTCATGAAATTTCTTTTCCAGTTGAGCAAAGACTCCTCCAACCATTGTTTCCTGATCGGCAATGGTACGCGAAGGAATTTCTATTTCCGAAACTTCCATGGTATTCTCATTTACCTGAAACTCCCGGTATCCCAGTTTTTTATCCAGTAGGTTGCCACCATTAATTTCGGCTCCTGAAATGATATTAATGCCCGGAGTAAGGATTTTGTACTGAACACCTCCTGTGTAAGTCAAATCATGTGTATTGCCATACGCATCCAAAGCCTTTCCGGCCCCATAGTAAGAATCTCTTTTGATGTCCTGGGCTGCCATATAGGTATTAAGTTCCTGATTTGCTCCTGTAAACAAATGCCAGGAGATGCTGCCGGTATTGATGTTGTGTTCGGTGGCTTCTGTTACCCATGCTTCATGGTAAGGAAGGTCAAAACTGTCTCCCCCTCTTCGGTGTTCGTTAATATGAAAGAAGTCGGTCACCAGTTTGCTTTTGTATCCGGTTCGCAACGACCACTGTGCGCCCAGCGTGTTGTTGTTAATCTCGGAAAGTTCGGAGAATCCATCATCATTGGCATCAAACGGAGTTCTTTTTCTTAGTGAGCCGTAAAGGGCCAGTCCGTTTTTATTCTCTTCACTGGTGAGCGTCGCGTTGAAATTAACCTGGTGTTCATTTCCGGGGTCTGCTTCATCTAGAAAACTACCAATTTGTGAAGTCTGAGCACTAATGGAATATTGATTATTAACAGGTTCCCGGGTAATGACATTTACTGTTCCGGCAATGGCGTTACTTCCGTATAATGCCGAACCACCCCCGCGAACTACTTCAATTCGCTCAATCATGTTGGATGGCATCAGTTCCAGTCCGTAAACCGCTGCCAAACCGCTGAAGATAGGTCTTCCGTTAATCAGGATTTGTGAGTAAGGCCCGTCTAGTCCATTCATGCGAAGTGAGTTTGCGCCACAGTTTCCACAATTGTTTTCAATACGGAGGCCCGGGCTGTATGCCAGTCCCTCGCTTAGGTTGGCTGTCTGTACTGCCTGAAGCATCGCATTATCGAGAGTATTGACAATGATAGAAGATTCTTTTCTTTTTTCACTGTTTCTGTCAGCAGTGACAACAACTTGTTCAAGTCCCAGAATATCCTCTTCAACTTCCAGTTTTAAATGGTGGGCTTCCCCTGCGGTTATGATAATTTCTTTTTCTGTAGGTTTGTAACCCAATGCTCTTACCACAATTGTTTGTTTTCCTTCGGGTGCAGAAATTTCAAAATAACCATTTTCGGTTGTCGCTGCACCAATCATGGTCGATTTTATCTGTACCGTTGCATAAGGCAATGGTTCTCCATTTGTTGTGATGCGTCCTTCCACTATGGCAGTTGGAGGATTTTTTCCTTCACGGGTTCCGGTTGCTGAAACCTGAAATGAAATGGTGAACCAAATAATAAGAAAAATGAAGTGAGTGAAGTTGCTAAATTTCATTTATTTGTGGTTTATTGTTTTTTTCAGAAACGACCTGAATAAATGCAGGTCTGAGGATTTCATTTACGTGTTGGCCCATTAACGGGATGAGACATTTCTTTTGAGAGTTGATTTTTTGTTTGTGAAAACCGATATTCAATCTCGTTGGCCCACAATTTCTCTATCTTTGAAACAGAATTTGTTTCAGACAGGATGAGCCAGGTAAATCACCCAACGCTATGTTTTTTGTTAATGGTTTTGAAGACTGGTAAAATCATTAAGATTTTCCAGACTTTTTTTTGCTGCCAGTTTGAGATGTTATACCGGATGGACTGGAGGAGCTCTTAATAAGCTGAAAGTTTCTGAAGTAAATGGTATTCCCGGTTTTTGAGTTAACCAGGTGAAAATTTGAAAAGGCTGATTAAAATTAAATTCGGATAACCCGTTTTTAAAAAAGTGATTGAAATCGGAAAAAAACGAATAGCTATATGAAGTGTGTTCGTGCTGTTTGGACTTTTCGTTTGAGGCGGAGTTTGAGTCTGCTCCATTATTATCCGCTAACCCTACGGTGAAGAAATGAGCATGAACAATTCGGGTGCCATCCGCTAAAATGTGTGTGTGAATGAAGAATGCGTAAGAAACAACAATAAATAATTGCGCCAGAATTAACGACACACTTATTGGTTTCTTACTGATGGGTGTTCTCCAGTATGTAAAACTTTTCTTCATCGGGTGCAAAAATAGCACCCGTAATTAAATTGTCCTATCCCCAAATGTTGGCATTTTTTATCCTCCGGATCTTTTTGTCTTTGAAAATCCATTGTTTTGTAGATGTTCGATGATTCTGTTGCAAAAATCACCCTGAATGATAATTTCTCCATTTTTAACTGAACCACCTGTTCCACATGCACTTTTAAGTTTTTTCCCCAGCGCCTGTAAATCCTCTTCCGGACCTATAAACCCGGTGACCAGGGTCACTACTTTTCCTTTGCGCTGTTTCCGGTCGAGCATAACACGGAGATTTTGTTTTTCAGGCTCCATTGATTCAACTTCTTCCTCTTCAATAAAATTAGTGGGGTCGAAATCAGGATTTGTGCTAAAAACCATTCCTCCCAAATTGTTCTTTTTCTTTTTTGCGCACATAGTGTTTTTGTTTATTTAAATGACAAAAATAGGGGATAATTTGTGGAAGGTGGTTTGGAGAAGTCATTTTTTTGAGGTGAAAATTTGGAAAAAGCATGATGGTTATTTTTATCCATTGTAAATTAGAGCGCTGGCAGAGTACATTCTTTGCCCTGAAAAAGGATATTATTACTTTTGAACTCAATTTTTTGCATGATTGTAATGCAAAAAACAGAGTCAAAACCTAATTTATAACTTACCAGTTGAAAAATGAATAAAGTTGTAAGTAAAGAATTTTTTTCGGAGAATGTTGTTCGTTTGGAAATTGAGGCACCTCGTATTGCGAAAGCACGACGAGCCGGACATTTTGTGATTTTACGTGTTGATGAGAAAGGTGAACGAATTCCGCTCACTATTTCCGGTTCGGATGTTGCAAGAGGCACAATTACACTTGTTATTCAGCGTGTAGGAGTTACTTCCAGGAAACTGGCAGAGCTGGAGCCTGGTGATATGATTACCGATCTTGTGGGGCCGTTGGGGCAGGCAACTGATGTTAAAAAAGTAGGAACCATTCTTGCTTGCGGGGGTGGAGTAGGGGTTGCTCCTTTGTTACCTATTGTCGAAGCCAGCAAGAAAGCCGGAAACAGAGTGGTTTCAATTATTGCTGCAAGGAGTAAAGACCTGATTATATTAGAAGATCAGATTCGTGAGTTTTCGGATGAAGTGATTGTGATGACAGATGACGGTTCTTATGGAGAAAAAGGTCTCATTACCGAAGGGATGGAAAGAGTCATTAAGCGTGAGAAAGTCGATGAGGCTGTTATTATTGGTCCCGCTATTATGATGAAGTTTGCTGCGGAAGTAACACGAAAACATGAAATACCTTCTATCGCCAGTCTGAATACAATAATGGTAGATGGAACCGGAATGTGCGGTGCATGCAGGGTTACGGTTGATGGAAAAACAAAGTTTGTCTGCGTGGATGGTCCCGAATTTGATGCCCATAAAGTGGATTTTGATGAAATGTTGATGCGTCTTAGCGGGTATAAAGATTTTGAAAAAGATGCCAATGAGCGTTATCTCAACCAGCAAAAGTAAACAGGAAAATCATGGATAAACAAGATATGTTGAAACAGGAGCGGGATGCTGCCTGGAGAAAAGAACTTCGTGGAGAAATTAAAAATAAGGAGCGTACAGGATTCGAAAGGGTAAAGATGCCCGAAGCCGATCCCATTGAGCGGAGCCACAGTTATGTTGAAGTAAACAGTGGATTGTCGGCCGAAGAAGCCGTGCTTGAGGCAAAACGTTGCCTGGATTGTGCCAATCCTACCTGTATTCAGGGATGCCCCGTGGAGATTAATATTCCCAAGTTTATTAAAAATATTGAACGGGGAGAGTTTCTTGAGTCAGCAAAGGTACTGAAGGAAACAAGTGCTCTTCCGGCTGTATGTGGACGCGTTTGCCCGCAGGAGAAACAGTGTGAAGCCACTTGTTTTTATACTCAGAAATTAAAAAAACCTGCCGTGGCGATTGGTTATTTGGAGCGTTTTGCAGCCGATTATGAACGTGAATCAGGTAATATTTCTGTTCCAGAAGTTGCCGAATCTAAAAATATCAAAATTGCCTGCATCGGTTCAGGGCCTGCCGGACTTTCTTTTTCGGGCGATATGGCCAAACTTGGATACGACGTTACGGTATTTGAAGCGTTACATCAAATCGGGGGTGTACTGAAATACGGAATTCCAGAATTTCGTTTACCCAACGAGGTGGTTGATGTGGAAATTGAGAACCTCAAAAAGATGGGCGTGAAGTTTGAAACCAACTTTATAGTCGGAAAAACTGCTACCGTGGAGGACCTCAAAGAGGAAGGTTTTGAAGCTTTTTTTGTGGGAAGTGGTGCCGGGTTGCCTCGTTTTATGGGAATCCCCGGTGAAAATCTGGTGGGGATTCTTAGCTCCAACGAGTATCTTACGCGGGTCAATTTAATGGAGGCTAACAAAACCGAAACCGACACGCCCATTCTTAAAGGGAAGCGTGTTGCTGTAATTGGTGGAGGAAATACAGCTATGGATTCTGTTCGTACTGCGCTCCGCCTTGGTGCTGAAAAAGCGATGATTATTTATCGGCGTTCTGAAGAGGAAATGCCAGCAAGGGTTGAGGAAATTAAACATGCTAAAGAAGAGGGTGTTGAATTTTTAAATCTGCAGAATCCAATCGAATACATTGGCGATTCTAAAGGGTATGTTCGTCAGGCCCGGGTTCAGCGTATGGAGTTGGGCGAACCGGATTCCAGTGGGCGCCGACGTCCTGTGCCTGTTGTAGGGTCTGAATATCTTCTGGATGTGGATACTGTGGTGGTAAGTGTCGGGGTTTCTCCAAATCCCCTGATTCCTCAGTCATTACCCGATTTAAAAACCACCGACTGGAGTACCCTGGTGGTGGATGATGAATCACTGCAGACATCAGTGCCTTTAATGTTTGCCGGAGGAGATATTGTAAGAGGGGGAGCTACCGTTATTCTTGCTATGGGTGACGGACGAAAGGCTGCTAAAGCAATGGATGCTGAACTTTCGGGCGCTTTGTAGTCTGAAACTGCATCCCGGAGCAAATTATTTTTCAAAAAACTCTTACCAAAAAATCAAAAAATGGCTGATTTAAAAACGAAATATCTCGGATTAGAACTTAAAAATCCATTGCTTATCGGAAGTTGTGGCCTGACCGGCTCCATAGATTCCATCTTAAAAATGGTTGATTTTGGTGCCGGAGGTGTAGTTCTCAAATCATTGTTTGAAGAGGAGATTATTCTTGAACATGAGAAGAATATGAAGGAAAAACTCGGCAGTCAGGAGAGCAATCTTGAGTTTCTGGATTATTTTGATTACCAACTGAAAGAAAATACTTTTAAAAAGCAGCGAAACCTGATTGATGAGATTAAATCGAAAGCAGATGTGCCGGTTATTGCCAGTATCAATTGCTATTCGGTAGGGGAGTGGTTTTCGTATGCCAAATTACTGGAAGATGCCGGGGCCGATGCGCTGGAATTGAACCTTTATCGCATTCCTTCTAAAATTAATGTTTCTGCGGAAGAAATCCTCAAAGGGTATTACGAAATAGTGAAGCGTGTCAAAGAGCATGTTCAGATTCCGGTCTCTGTAAAGTTAAGTCCTTATTTTACCGATTTGGGTAATGTTGTTTCCCAATTTGATATGTTGGGTGTAAACGGAATAGTTATGTTTAACCGTTTTTACAGCCCGGATATTGATTTGGAGAATAACCGCATTTCCTCAGGACCGGTTTATTCAAATACTAATGACTATACCGATTCTTTACGCTGGATTGCGATGCTAAAGGAACAGGTGACATGCGATCTGAGTGCCTCAGGTGGTGTCCATACGCCCGACTCCATGTTTAAAATGTTGCTGGCAGGTGCAAGTTCGGTTCAGGTGGTGTCGGCTATCTATAAAAATGGACACGGATATATTCGTGACCTGCTTTCTGGTGTTGAGAAATGGATGGTGAAAAAACAGTTGGCCGATATTGAGGCGGTTCATAAATTTGGCCGGGAACTCATGCCCAATCACGGTGAAGTGTTCGAAAGGGCTCAATTTATGAAGTATTTTGGACAACATGGAGAACAATAAGCAATGAGCAATGAACAATTACCAATTATCATGAATAACTGATAATTGCTAACTGCTTATTGGTAATTGCTAACTGCTTATTGGTTAATTGTGATTATTTGAAAAAAAATTACTACTTTTGCGCCGCATTAGCGAATAATAATGTTTAATTTAATTTAAAGAGTTTATGCAAAACCATTATGAAACCGTTTTCATTTTAACTCCCGTTTTGTCTGATGGTCAGATGAAGGAGACGGTGGAAAAGTTCAAGGATATGATTCTTGAGCATGGGGGAGAAATCGTACACCAGGAAAACTGGGGATTACGAAAACTGGCTTACCCCATCCAGAAGAAATCAACAGGTTTTTACCAGTTGTTTGAGTTCAAAGCCGATCCAACTTTTATTGACAAGCTGGAAGTGCAGTACCGACGCGATGAGCGCATCATCCGGTTCCTGACCTTTAAACTGGACAAGTATGCTATTCAGTACAGCGAGAAGAGAAGAAGTGCAACCAAAAAAGAAGGAAAGGAGAACTAAACCATGGCACAAAATCAAAGCGAAATCAGATATCTGACACCTCCGTCGGTTGAAATCAAAAAGAAAAAGTACTGCCGGTTCAAAAAGAACGGTATTAAGTATGTGGATTACAAAGATCCTGAGTTTCTGAAGAAGTTTCTCAACGAACAGGGTAAAATTCTGCCCCGTCGTTTGACTGGTACTTCATTGAAATTTCAGAGAAAAGTATCTCAGGCAATTAAAAGAGCCCGTCACTTGGCCTTGTTGCCTTATGTAACCGATTTGATGAAATAAACAAGGAGGAAAACAAGATGGAAGTAATTTTGAAAGAAGATGTGACCAACCTTGGTCTCAAAAATGATATAGTAAATGTGCGTCCGGGTTATGGGCGCAACTATCTTATTCCACGCGGAATCGCTATCCTTGCCACCGAATCGGCCAAGAAGGTTTTTGCTGAAAACAAAAGGCAACAGGCGCACAAGGAGGAGAAAATCCGCAACGAAGCTTTGGAACTGGCGAAACAACTCGAAGGTAAGAAAGTTACCATCGGTGCAAAAACCAGTACCACGGGTAAAATTTTCGGTTCTGTGAATAATATACAGATTGCCGAAGCCCTGGAAAAAGATGGTTTCAACATCGAACGCAAGAACATCTCAATTGCCGAAGAAGATGCAGTAAAAGAAGTTGGCAGCTACAAAGCTGTTGTAAAACTCCACAGAGATGTAAAAGTGGAAATTGATTTTGAAGTAGTTTCAGAATAATTTCGCCACTTATTTAGTATTAATTTACGATACGTTTTCAAACAAACAGCATAAAAAGTCTGATCTTTAACCGGGATCAGACTTTTTTGTGTTATAATTAGAATCATTAGTGTCAGTCTAAAATCTGTAGAACAGTGACATTGCAAGCAAGTGTGTCAGTTATTAAATTGGATTACTTAAATTCCAGGTGATTTTTTTCTTTATGCCAGACGGGATTCCATAGCTACAGTTTAAAAGCCCGACGAAGCAGAAAGAAAAAAGTGCTTGAAGTTAGCAAAGGGATTTAGTAATTCCCACACTAGGCAAAGCAATTCCTTTTTTTAGAAAAAGGGTTCTTCGGACAATAATGAATCCAGGAAATTAAGTTTCCTCACTCAATGGTGCAAATTCACAAAGTTCCAATTACGTCTCCGGTTTTTGGAGTTTGGCAAATGGAACTCTGTGTTTTGGCTTTTAAAGCTATGTAAAGCTCTTAATTGATTTGTACAGGATATTTGGCTTCCCGTTCCTTGGCTGTTTCAAGCCATTGGGGAATAACAGTATTCAGGAATATTTCTTTCTCTTCATTCATTGTTGCCATGTCCATACCAAGATATGCCTGTGCCTTGGCTTTAGTACTGATGTCGGGATATTCAATGGCTTCGTTGTGGCCGAGAGTGGCAAGAACACGTGCCAGTTTGATGCGAGCCTCCTGAGCAATGCTGATGCCATCACCAATGATTCGCCCCAACTCAACAGGGTTGTGGAAAGAGTTTCCATGTCCAGCTGCCGAGAAATCCCAACGCCATTGGGCATGACGGATGTCCATCAGGATTTCTTCCATTTGTTCCTCAGTGGCACCATAATCCCATGCATGTTTGGCTTCTACATGCGCACGAACTAATAATTCTTCCAGGTTTTCACGGTTATGCGCAATTTGATCCTGACGTTTGTAAACAGTAGCTACCAGTTCTTTTGTTTCGTTGCGGTGACATACCTGACAGGAATTGGCCACATTATTCAATGGACTCTGGATGTGGTGGTCAGTGAATTTCTGGCCTCCTTCGTTCATGTATGGCATGTGGCAATCAGCGCATGAAACTCCTCTGGAAGCATGTATTCCTGTGGAATATACCTCGTAGTCGGGATGTTGAGCCTTGAGCATGGGAGCACGACTTAACCCATGGGTCCAGTCCGAAAAATTCATGTCGTCATAATATTTTTCCATATCCTCAATGGCAAACCCATTATCCCATGGAAAAGTAAGATAATTAACGCCTTCCACTTTTTCTTTGTTGAAATAGTACTCCACGTGGCACTGAGCGCAAACCAGTGAACGCATCTCCTGGTGTGAGGCCATGGCAATGTCTTTTCCCTGCCGCTCGAAAGCTTCAATTAATGCCGGACGCGAAATCCGCAGGTTCATGGTTTCTGCATCGTGGCAATCGGCACAACCGATGGGATTAATAATTTCGGGACCTTTTTCTTCCCAGGTGCCTTTATAGAATTCTGCAGGCCCCATTTCGCTCATCAGACGAGGTACATCAGGACTTTTGCAGGTCCAGCAGGTATTCGGCATAGGACTTTCTTTTCCATTGATTGGAGCCCCTGTACGCAGGATTTCCCGGATGTCGTTGATGGCATGATAATGGCCCCGGGCCTGGTTGTATTCCTTCGAAAATCCGTAATCGGCCCAAAGAATCACCAATTCAGGATACTTGGCAAGCATATCTGTTTTTTTAGCACCATTGTACTTGCTTTGGAAGGAAGTGTCACTGGTCTGCATATAGGTTTGATATTGACGGGGGAAGTTTTCTCCCCAAACTTCATTTCTGGGTTCATATTGGCCGTGCTCTACCTGTGGGGTGTAGGTAAACTGAGCTTCGGTACGGCGTTCAATAATGGAGGAAGCAAATAAACCAAGAACGAAAACTACAATTATAGTGGTAAAAAATATCAGCCACCCGATCCATGGTTTTTCTTTTATTTTTTCACTGATTGGTTTCATAAGTTTAGTGTTTATCTAAGTCATTGTTTTAATGAATTTTGTATGTTTTTTTTGTGATATACTCGTTTCATTAAATCAAAGCTTAGAGGGTTATTTTTCTTTTTTATTTCTCTTCTTTGGGCCTGAGCCATTCCGGAACCGGGCTTTCGGGCAGCGGAATACCTCTTGCATCTGGAACGCTTGAAAGACTGTTGACACGTCCATGCGGCGTTTCCCGGTGACAATCGGTGCAGTAGCGGTCTTCGATATTGCGGTGGATGTCCGGACGCATGGTGGTTAATTTTGTGTCTGATATTAACTCTTCGTGACAGCGTCTGCAGTTTTGATCTACAACGTCTTTGCCTGCTTGCTGGATAAAGATTACCTGGGGTTCCAGCCGGAAAGTAAACATGAAAGAATGGCGCAACCCGTCTTTGGCTTTAAAGAAATAGTGGTTTGCAATATTATTGTGCGGAACATGGCAATCATTGCAATTGGTCCATTCCCTATGCGAACTGTGACTCCATGTGGCATATTGAGGTGCCATAATATGGCAGTTGACACAGGTTTGTGGCTCATCAGACAGATAGGAAGCAGCCTTGGATATATGGATTACAAAGAAACCCAGGCCGGCGAATATTCCCAGCAAAATGATGACCGCGAATTTCCATCGGTCAGGAGGAATAAACCATCGAATGAATTTAAATTGTTTCATAGTCAGGCTATTGTGGTTTGTTTTAAGGATTCAGGCAGTGGATTACCTCTTTTTTTCTGTAATAAAAATACAAAAACACATGTTGGATTTATGTATATTTTACGTTTTTTACATAATTTGTAATTAGTCTTAATTGTTTGATGCTTATGGTGAGTTGTACCCTTTACCGAAATTTCCGTTTAACTATCGCATAAGGAGTTGTTAGTACCTTACTTCTGATATTCGTGTGTTCTTATAAAAAAAGACGGGCGATAACAAAACCGCCCGTCCTGTGTCAGAAACTAATTTCAAGTCAATTGTAGGATGTCGGGAAAGGCGAAGTTATTTTCAAGTTTTTGTTAAATAAAAGAATGTAAGCATAGCCATAGCTAAGTGAGTTTTTTTATGAAGCAAAAACACAAAAGAACGCGTCTTGGCCCGTTTGGTTCCTTTTGACTTGACACTAAAAATGTCCCTGATATTTTATCCAATCAATTCTGCCATATCTTCCTCCACGGTTGAGATAGATGCAATTCCAAACTGTTCCACCAGGACTTTTGCCACATTGGCGGAAAGAAATGCCGGCAATGTTGGCCCGAGGTGTATGTTTTTCACCCCAAGTGACAGGAGGGCCAGCAATACAATGACAGCCTTCTGCTCGTACCATGCGATGTTGTAAACAATAGGTAGCTCATTGATATCGTCCAGGCCGAAGACCTCTTTCAGTTTCAACGCAATAACTGCGAGAGAGTAGGAGTCGTTGCATTGTCCTGCATCCAGTATCCTTGGAATGCCTCCGATGTCTCCCATCTGGAGTTTGTTGTAACGGTATTTGGCACAACCGGCGGTGAGGATTACTGAATCCTGAGGCAATTCCCGTGCGAAATCG
>NZ_JADQBH010000004.1 GCF_016278715.1 Marinilabilia sp.
CAGGCATTGAAAAGATTTTGCTATTCGGTATTCCGGAGGAGAAAGATCAGGACGGCACTGTTGCTTGTAGTCACCATGCTATTGTTCCCAGGGCAATAAAAGCTTTGAAGACAGCCATTCCGGAAGTGCTGATAGTGGCCGATGTTTGTAATTGCGAATATACCGAACACGGGCACTGTGGTACCATCGTGGATGGTGATGTGGATAACGATGCCACTTTGGAGACCTTATCCAGGCAATCTGTAGTTCTTGCAGAGGCAGGAGCCGACATTATTGCCCCCAGTGATATGATGGACGGACGGGTTGGGGCTATCCGAAAAGCATTGGATGACAGTGGTTTTGAGAATACCCCCATTATGGCTTATTCAGCCAAATACGCATCCGCCTTTTATGGTCCTTTCAGGGATGCAGCCGAAAGTGCTCCTAAGTTTGGCAACCGTTCTACCTATCAGATGGATCCTGCCAATTCGGATGAAGCTCTGCGTGAAGTTGCTGAGGATATAAACGAGGGTGCAGATATGGTAATGGTTAAGCCTGCATTGAGTTACCTGGATGTGATTCATCGGGTGAAAAGTCATTTCAACATGCCTGTAGTTGCCTATAATGTGAGTGGGGAGTTTTCGATGGTTAAAGCCGCAGCTCAAAACGGATGGATTGATGAACAACGTATCATTAAGGAGATTCTGACTTCCATTAAAAGGGCAGGAGCTGATGTCATTATTACCTACCATGCCAAAGAGTTTGTTTTGAATAATGGGAAATAGCAGGCTCTTCAACGAGATAAAAGTCCTCCTTCACGGAAGCTAAAGACAGGTCTCTGAAAGGGGCCAGCTTGAACAACCCCGGATGATAATCGGGGGTAGCAAGAAGAAGTATCCCGGGGGGCAGAATGGGGGGCAAATAATTGTTAGGTTTTTTCACTATTGTGCAGAGAAACTTATTTAGTGAAAAAAGAATGCTTTTCCCGATTTCGTGCCTCATAGGGATCGCAAAGTCCATATATTGCGAACAAAGTTTAGCAATCTCAATTTTTTAAACGGACACCAATAATTATTGTTCTAATTTCTATAATATCAAACGACCTTTTATTTATGAATACAGCCAAAAGTAATGAAGCATTTCAAAAGGCTCTTCGACTGATGCCCGGGGGTGTAAACTCGCCAGTGCGGGCATTCAAAAGCGTAGGAGGGGATCCTTTGTTTATTGAAAGAGGAAAAGGTTCCCGGATATGGGATATTGATGGTAATGAGTTCATCGATTTTGTAGCATCCTGGGGCCCTTTGATTCTTGGACATGCCCGGGAAGAGATTGTGGAAGCTGTGAGAGTGGCTGCCGGTAAAGGAACCAGTTTTGGAGCCCCTAATCTGATGGAAACTCAGATGGCCGGGCTTATTGCTGAGATGGTGCCTTCGGTTGAAAAAATTCGTATGGTAAATTCAGGAACCGAAGCTACCATGAGTGCCCTTCGGTTGGCGCGGGGATATACAGGACGTGAAAAAGTTGTGAAATTCGCGGGCTGTTTTCATGGCCACTCCGACAGTTTCCTGATACAGGCGGGTTCGGGAGCCATGACTCTTGGATTGCCTGACAGTCCCGGTGTTACCAGGGCAACAGCTGCCGATACGCTGGTTGCACCCTTTAACAACCTTGAAGCTGTGGAAAAACTGTTTGAAAACTACAATAATGAAATTGCTGCCGTAATAGTTGAGCCGGTGGCCGGTAATATGGGTGTTGTTCCACCGGTTCCGGGCTTTTTGGAAGGGTTGAGAGAGCTGACCAGTAAATTTGGAGCATTACTGATATTTGATGAGGTGATTACTGGTTTTCGGTTAGCCCCCGGTGGTGCCCAGGAATATTTGGGTGTTTATCCCGATCTAACAACTATGGGAAAGATCATTGGCGGCGGCCTGCCGGTAGGTGCTTTTGGCGGCAAAAGCGAGATAATGGACCATCTTGCTCCCGAGGGGCCTGTTTATCAGGCAGGAACGCTTTCCGGCAATCCACTGGCCATGTCGGCTGGATGTGCTATGCTTGAAATTCTGAAAGGAAATCCAGAAATATACAAGCGTATTGAAACCAAAGCCAGTCGTTTGGAGGATGGACTAAATCGTAATTTGAAAGAAACCGGAGTTCCGGGCGTAATCAACAGAGTCGGAGGTATGCTTACGCTCTTTTTTACACAGGAAAAGGAGGTATTCAATTCCGAACTTTCCAATACCGCCGACACTGCCCGTTATGCTTTGTATTTCAGGAGTTTACTTGAAAAGGGTATTTACCTGGCCCCTTCTCAGTTTGAGTGTACTTTTGTTTCTGATGCCCACTCTGATGAGGATATTGACCGTTTGATCGAAGCTTCCAAAGTAGCTTTGATGGGTTTGTGAATTGTGAATTGAGTTGTGAGTTTTGTGGTGATGAGAGTTGAAAAAATAATATGTATGGAGAATTCGATATTGCTGAATAAGTTAAAAGGTTTACATACGGAGCGACCTCCTGTATGGTTTATGCGTCAGGCCGGTAGGGTACTGCCCAATTATCAGAAATTGAAGAAAGAGTACACTTTTCATGAGATGATGTCGGATCCTGAATTGGCTTCCAAAGTAACACTTATGCCGGTTTATGATTTGGGGGTGGATGCTGCCATTCTTTTTTCGGATATATTGGTAGTTCCGGACGCCCTGGGGATGGAAATGTCATTTACAGGAAAAGGGCCTGTTTTTGAGAATCCTCTTTTCCGGACTGATGAACCCTCTAAAATGCTGAAACCGGATGCCTCAAGACTTGGTTATATTTTTCGAAATATTGATACCATCATTCGAAACCGGCCACCGGGAACCCCGCTAATTGGTTTTTGCGGAGCACCACTTACCGTTTTATGCTATATGGTTCAGGGCACAGGCAGAGATCCGAATTTCCCGGATGTAGTGAAATATCTCTACACCAATAAGTCTGATGCCCGGATTTTGATTGAGAACATAACCGAAATGACTGTTTTTTATGTCCAGAATCAGATAAAGCACGGAGTGGAGGTTTTTCAGTTGTTCGACACACATGCCGGATTAATCCCCGCTGATTTGTATCACGAACTTTTTTGGCCTGCCATTCAGAAGATTTCAATGGCTATAAGAGAAACAGGTACTCCCTTTATTTTCTTTCCCAAAGGGCTGGGAACCGGACTTAAACATATCACTCCCGATATTGCCGATTTTGTAAGCGTTGATTGGCAAATGCCATTGCGCCATGCCCGGGAGTTGGTGCATCCAGATGTGGGACTTCAGGGTAATATGGATCCAAGATTGTTATATTCCACGGGTGAGGAAATCGAGAGTGCTCTGGAAGCTTTAGTTCCTTTTTATCGTGAACATCCTGATTACATATTTAATTTGGGACACGGACTTCTTCCTGATATTCCCTTTGACAATGTGAAGCTTGTTGTCGATAAAATCAAACGCATGAATTGGGAGTGATGATTTCGTTTGCCAGCGCATAACCAATTTAATTATTGTATTAACACCTTGATGAATCATACCGATCCTTCAGGGTGGTATGGGGCGAATTCATCTGGCGGTGCAGGGGAATACAGGTATGGAGAATATGCCGATGCTGATAAATTTATTTTTCAGTAAATGTGAAAGCAAATCGGCATAAAACCATGCTTCATTGTTTTGGTGTTTTGGTGGGGTTGCCTTCATGAGGGCCAGAGAATGGCTCAGACAACGGCCGCTTGGTGGCTGAGGAGCTTGTAGAAGACACCGTTAATTAAAGCTTCTTTTTTCTTCCTGTTCCAACCCTGCACTTGCTTTTATCTGTAGAAAGCTTCATCTATTCGCTGAAATTCTTCAAAATAAACCAGCTTTACAGGCAGTTGTTTTTTTGTATGGTTAGCTCCACCGTGCAAGGGCTGGTTCAGGGAGGGGCCTGCTTTTTTAATTTAGAAGAATTGTGTTAAATTGCTTTTTCCAGAAAGCAATTTGTTTTGTATTTGTTTAATAAACAAAACAATATGGAGAGGTTTTTTTCAGAAATCATACAAGACATTTTCATTAGATCCGGTTGTGGTTGTTTGTTTTTTAGTATTGAGAGAGCGAATGAGAAGAAAAAATCAGAAGGTTTCCTAAATCCAGCAGCAATGCCTTAAAATAGAAAACCGGGGTCTGCTTCTTTGAGAACAAACCCCGGTCAACATGACTTAAACTATTGAAATGAGCACGACAAGGTTTGTCACAAAAGAGGATGTACAAACTCCAACCATGCGGGCTCCATCAGATCAATAACTTATTTTAATTTTTTCACAAGTATTCCATTGACAATATCAATATCTTTCAAACTCTTTAAAATCCTCGGCTTCAATGTGAAGTTTTCCCTCATTTTCCGAGGTTTCAATTTGTTGAAATACTTTTTCGGAATCCAGTTTCTCTTCAAAAATACTTGTATTGTCATCTAGTGAAGCATCCCCGGTATCAGTTTTAAAGAATTTAATCAGTTGCCGGATTTCTTCGGCCTGGTTGGCCAACTCTTCCGAACTTGCACTCATCTCTTCTGCAGAAGCAGCGTTTTGCTGAATGACCATACTAAGCTGAGAAAGCGCTTCATTCACTTGGTTAGCACCGGATTTTTGCTCATAACTGGAAGCTGTAATTTCCTCCACCAAAGATGAAGTTTGCCTGATTTCAGGCACTATATTTTGCAAAGCTTCTCCTGCATCAGCAGAGACCTCAACGGTTTGTTTTGAAATCTTAATAATATCATCAGCTGCATTCCGACTTAATTCTGCCAGCTTTCGTACTTCAGATGCAACAACAGCAAATCCCTTCCCTTCTTCTCCAGCCCTGGCAGATTCAACAGCTGCATTAAGAGCAAGAATATTCGTTTGAAATGCAATATCATTAATGATCTTAATCTTTTCAGAAATATTATTAATCGAATCCACCGTCTCCTGAACGACTTTATTCCCTTTTTCAACACTTTCGGTAGTCTTTTCTGCAACAGTCTTTGTTTTGGAGGCATTTGAGGAGTTTTGATCAATATTAGAAGTAATCTCTTCCATGGTGGAGGATACCTCTTCAGCTGAAGAAGCCTGCTCATTTGCTCCGGAAGCAATTTTTTGGGCAGCCTGACTCATTTCCTCACCAGCCAGAGTAATATTAGCAACTCCGTTCATCAGATTCCCAATAATATGATCAAGATTTTCCCTCATTTTATCCATTGCCCTGGCAAGACTTCCTATGTCGTCTTTACGGCTGAGCATCTTATCATCAATATTTACGGTAAGATCACCACCAGCAATTTGCTCTGTGATTTTTATTCCTTTTTTTATGCTTTTGGCAAAGGTTGAAGACAGGAAATAGGCAATTAGCAATCCTATTACAGTTATAATAATTAGAGTGATTGTAAGAGATGCTATTGCCTGAATCATCACCACCTCTGCATCTTTGATGTTTCCTTTGATATCTTCAAAAGAAGAACCGGCTATAAATTCACTTTCATCATCAATCTTCTTCGAAAGGAGCACCATTTCATTGTATAGAGAAGCCAAATCAACCTCTTTAAGTTCTGAATTATCTACTGAAGTTTCAGCAATTTCAATATACTCCCTTGTTAAGCTGGAGTATTTTTCAACATCCTTGTCAATTTCTGTAAAGGCATCCACGATCTGTCCTGAAGCATTGCTGCTTTGCATGACCGGAAGCGCTCTTTTTATAATTGACTGAGTAGAGTCAATATAAGTCAAACCTTCAGTTGCTTCCGCCATATCTTCACCCAATATATACTGCACCATGTGATATCTCCCTTTAAGCCAGTTGGTCTGAATTTGGGTTGAGAAGTCGCTTGCCGGTACGGACTCAGCATTAATTTGCAGTAACTGATCCCTCTCCATATACAAAATTGTCATTGTGTAAAACGCATTTGCTCCAAAAAGAAGAATAATCACTGCAAAACCAAGTGAAATTTTTGTTTTAAATTTTAAATCAGAAATCCTTATTTTTCTCATAATTAATGGTTTTTACCGAAGAATTTCGGTAGTAGAATGTGGATTATTATAAATACAAAAAACCAAAACCTCTTTCAAGGTTCCTGGGGGTAGAGAATAAAAAGAACAATCCTGTGAAGTATATAATTCTACGAAACCATTAAGCTGAAGTTCGGCTCTTTATTTTTCTTTAGTAAGAATAAAGATAATTTTTAGTATACATATTGACTAAATATTCATAATCAAAAAGATACTCCCAATAAAGTTGTATTAAAAACTGAGATTTTTACAAAAAATAACTGACAAATATCAATGCTGAAGGTCTGAATGGTCCAAAAGAAAAAGGCTCCCGACAGATATAAGTTAATAATATCGAGGGCCATGAAGATAGAACTACTATAACTAACCGGGTGTCTATTGAGGTTGGAAAAGAAAAATTATATTGTGGCTCTGTTCATATCAAACATAAATATTATTAATTCACTCTTTTTTTGATTAAAGAATTAGGAACATCGTAAAAACGTTTCAAAAACCCTCAACTGCTCAAAATAATTGAGTTTAATTAATGAAGGTGAGAACAGATAGTTCTTTACCTAAAAATCCAGGTCACAATTTCTTTCAAGAATACAAAAACCTTTCATTTTTAAATAATGGTCCAGGACTTCTTTATCCTTAAATCTATGATTTGAAATATTATGAAATGTATTTATTATCTCCTGTTTTTGTTGATTTCCTTTCGGGAAAACAATATCATCCAGTATTTCTACCGCCTTATTCCTTATTTCTTACAATTAAGGGCATTGTCCTCCTGGAAGTAAAGAAGCCGAAAGGAATAGTGACTGCAAACACAAGAATTAACGTAATATAGTCCATTCAACTCATTGGTTTGTTTTGAATATCTTCGTCAAAGATTTCAATAAGTTTCACATGGATCATATTAATTTTTAATTGATTCTCGCTTTTTTATTGTTATGGATGGGAGTTATTAAATAAATTTTTCGGGTCTTTCTTAAAACCAAAAGTCAGTGAGCATCGTATGTTATCTTATGTTCTTTCTGAAATTGAAAGAAATGAGTATCCGGATTAATGGTAATCATTTTTGAAACCAGCTTCAGATTAGATGCTTTTTGGGATTAGTTTTTTTATGCAAAGAACCATTTGTTTCAGAAAAGTTTTAATTGATATCACAATACTTTTACAATATGATTCCTGAAAAATTGATTTGTTTATTCGTGTTTACATTATCATTAAGCAGTTTTGCACAAATCAACCACCCTGGGTTATTATTGACTTCTGAAGAGGAATTATGGTTGCAAAAAAATAAAGAGAAAATCAGGTATGCTCCAGATCCATCCTGGGCTCCACGTGAATTCATTGATAACAACGGTAAACACAAAGGAATCGTTGCTGATTACATCAGGCTTATCGAAAAGAGACTTGGCGTTCAATTTCAATTAGTTAGATATAACTCCTGGGGGGAAGTGATGGATTCATTAGAAAATGGAGAGGTGGACTTTTCAGGAAGTGTTCATAAATCACCCAAAAGAGAAGAATTTCTTCAAATAACAGATCCCTTTTTGGAATCTCCAATTGGAATAATAGTCAAAGATTACAACACAGAAAGCATATCTGAAAAGGAAATCGGGAAAATGAAACTTGCCTGCCCCGAAAGTTATGGCAGCCTGGATTATATCCGCAAGACTTATCCCGACGCAGAGATCATTTTATGTAAAGATGATTTCTCAGCTCTGATGAAAATTACATTTGGAGAGGTAGAAGGAGCTGTAATTGATTTAATGACTGCCAATCACTTAATTGATGTCCACGGACTACAAAACCTGCACCTGGTTAGAACCCTTGACTTTAACTGGGAGATAGGAATTGGAGTTGTTAAGAATCAACCGATGTTGTATGCAATTCTGGAAAAGGCATTAAATTCTATTTCCGAGTCTGAGAGAGAACATATTTATCACAATTGGGTAAAACTTGATGGATTAAAGACACCTAATTTCTTTGAAAAACATCAGAAGATAATCATTGTTATTTTTGGAATCATTTTCATTTTGTTTACAATTGCTCTTTCGGTTTCATTTCTTTTAAAAAGAATGGTCAATAAGCGGACCATCAAACTAAACCGACTCATGAAAGACCTGGCAAGGAAAGAGGAACAGTATAGGTTACTCGTGGAAAACCAAACAGACTTCATCGTAAAAATGGATCTTGAAGGGCGCTTTCTTTTTGTAAGTTCGTCATTTTGTAAGTTTTTTGGTAAACAAGAAAGCGAATTATTGGGAAAATCATTTCATTTTTTACTGCATGAACCTGATTTAGTTAATACCGAAAAGCGTTTTAGAGCAATGGTTACTGCTCCATATCATTCGAAAGTTGAGAATCGGGTTTTTACAGAAGAAGGAATTCGATGGCTTGGATGGACAGGAAAGGGAGTCTTAAACGAAAATGGGCAGGTTGTTGAATTAATAGCTATTGGTCGCGATATTACAGAAAAAAAGAGCGCTGAAAAGGAGCTAATTCGGGCAAAAGAACAGGCCGAAGAAAGCGATCGACTCAAAACAGCATTTCTTGCCAATATCAGCCATGAGATACGAACTCCCATGAATGCCATAATGGGTTTTGCAACTCTGCTTCCTACAGAAACCAAGAAAGAACTAATTGATCAGTATTCAGAGATTATCAGAAGTAATTCAGAGCTTTTGGTCCACATCATTGATGATATTGTTCTCTATTCCAGACTTCAGGCAAAAGGTTTTATTGAGGAAAATAATGAGTTCCTCCCCGGTGTACTTTTAAATTTTCTGAAACGGACTTATGATATTCGTGAATATCAGGGAAAAGTTCAGTTGCGTATTGAAAACCGAACCGAAGAAACCCTAAAGATTAGAACCGATTACGAAAAACTGAAACAAATTTTGATGAATTTGACGGAAAATGCTTTTAAGTATACTCCATCGGGCACAATATCTATCGGTGCTGAACAAAAAAACAATATGATAATATTTTTTGTAAAAGATACCGGAATTGGAATTCCTCAATCGGAGGTTGTGGAAATTTTTGAACGATTCTTCCGAGGAAGTAATACGAATAAGGAGACAATTCCAGGCACCGGTTTGGGATTAAGTATTGTCAAAGAATTGGTTGACCTGCTTAATGGCGAGATATGGGTTGAAAGTGAGGTAGCTAAAGGAAGTACTTTTTATGTAGCATTAAAGAGTTAAAGCACTCAAATGTATTGTATCTTGGTACAATGAAAATGACGCTTCAAATAGTTTCATTGTTACAAGCCTTACTCTTTAGCAGTATTGCCTATTTTACAGAAATGAATGTTTGCCCAAAGATAGAAATTAAAAACGTTGGTTTTAAAATCATTGTAACATCAGGTATATTGGGTGAGTGACCAGTAAAAGTGCAGCATCCCATCGATCTAACTTTCTTTTCCTGCCCGAAAACATAGCAATGAAAAGGAATATTGCGCCCAATCCCAAAAAGTAAATATCCAGGTTAAAAGATTGGTTAAAATTAAAAGGCTTTATGACCAGGCTCGTTCCAAAAATTAAGAAGACTTCCAACAGGTTGTCAGTAAAACTAAAAAGGACATAGATAATGTAAGCCGTTATTCCAAAAGGGGCTATATAAAACAAACCCTGAAAGAAATAATTAACAATTTTCTTCAAAAAACAAAATTAACAACATCAACAATGGCAAAAATGACGATATTTCCTGTTAATCATTTCAGAGGTATTCCAGCTAATTCCAGGAAATTCCATAGAAAGTTGGAATATTTCATCACATCAGGTCTTATTGGATATTCCGACCATGGAAAACCCATTTTGCGTTAAAATGTAGATTTTGCATAGATTTTCATCCTTATGTCAACAATATTGAATCCGTTTGCAAAATGTCTCCAACCATATTTTTCATAAAATCCTTCCAGATCGGTAGAAAGATACAATTTATCGTACCCTTTACGTCTTGCTTCCTGAAGACCGTGTTTGAGCAGCTGCCCTGCAATTCCTTTATTCCAATATTTTTCATCTACATACAAACAAGCAAGCCAGGGCAACAGATCCTGGCGACTAATAAGATCATTGACCAATAATGCATAAGAAGCAATTATTTCGGAATGATTTAGTACAACATAAAAACCGGGCAATCCTTTTTCTGCATCACATGAATGAGCAATGCAATCTTTGTAAAAGTTGAAGTTATTATCGTTTCCCCAGCAATTCCAAAAAAAATCTACTGCTTTATCGATTAGTCCGTTTTGCCTGGACACCTCTAAAATCTTGATTTTCATTCCTTTTATTTATTCAACCATTTTTTAAAAGATAAGGAACGATCAACACTTACAATTGTTTCAGAATCAGCTACTGGAGAAGGTGTAAGTTCAAGTTTTACACGACCTCTGGAGTAAGCTGTCATATTTGATATAGCATCTATACTCACCATATACTTACGGTTAATCCTAAAGAAATTATCAGGATTGATAAGGTTTTCCAGTTTGTCAAGAGAGTAATCTACGGGGTAATTGTTGCCCTGAAAAGTCCGCAGGTAAACCCCTTTGGCAAAAATGTAAAAATAAGCTATTTCTGCAATCTCCACCTTCCTGATTTTTTCACCAATTTGAATCAGAAATCGTTTTTTATAATCGGGTTGTTTACCTTGAATTTGTAAAATAAGTGCTTCGAAATCAATACTAAATGCCGATTTCAGATTTCGGAACTTCTGCAGGCTCTCGTTAAGGTCACTCTGTCGGATAGGTTTTAAAAGATAGGAAATACTATTTACCTGAAAAGCTTTGATTGCATATTGATCGTAAGCGGTGGTGAAAATTACAGGAGTAGAAACAGACACCTGCTCAAAAATACTGAAACTAATGCCATCAGATAGCTGTATGTCGAGAAAAATAAGATCAGCATTATTTTGAAGAAACCATTTTACCGATTCATTGACTGAACCCAGTTTCGCCATAATCTCTATTCCCGGGTCAGCCGTCATCAGCATGGATTCTAATTTATCGGCTGCCCACTTTTCGTCCTCAATGATAAGCACTTTCATCTTTCTCAATATCAATTAATGGAAGTTTTGCTATGTAATAATTCGCATCGATGGAAAAAACCGGTTCTTCTGGGCCGATCATCGCATATCGTTTGGTCAGATTCTTCAACCCCAGGCCTGTTGATGGATTCTTTGACATTTTGGGTTGAAGGTTATTTCGAATTATCAGAAAATGTTTCTGACTGAACACTTCAATCCTTAATGGCCTGGCTTCGTTAATAATGTTATGTTTGATTGCATTCTCAAGCACCACCTGCAACGAGAGTGGCGGCATAATTTTTTTCAGCAAATCAGCCTGAATGTTAACCGAATAAGACAAATCATTTCCATAACGAATTTGCTGCAAAAACAAATATGATTGCATAAAATCAATCTCTTTTTCAAGCGTGGCTACCGACTGTTCAATGGTTTCCAGCACATACCTGTATATATGCGAAAACTCATCAATAAATTGCTGAGCTTTCCCGGTGTCTTTGTTGATCATTCCGGATAAAACATTCAGGCTATTGAACATGAAATGAGGATTGATCTGACTTTTCAACACTTCATATTTAATTTGCGATAGCTCTTCCTGCAGGTTTCTTGCCTTTTTCTCTGAGCGTTTACTTTTAATATAGAAAATCCATCCTTCAAGAATAGCCATAACAAATACATTCACCACACTAAAAATTAACATATTACTTATCACAACCCGCTTAAAATCCTCACTGTAAGGTTTAATCGCACTTGCAATCAACGTGAATATTAGTGAAACCAGAACTGCCAGCGTAACGGAAAAGATGATCTGGATAAAAATTCTTTTGAGGATTTTATAATTCCAGGGTGCCACCCTATTAAGAATACGGATCATCAAAAGATTAGGATAGGCCAAAAGAAAGCCGGCAAAAAGGCTTAATGTAACTCCACGAAATAATCGATAAAGAAAATAGTCAAAACTGGTAAGAATATGATAGCCCGATAAATGATTATATGAAATCACAATCAACTGAACAGCCAGAACAAACCCTATTAAAAACCGCAAAAGTCTTCCAAAAGATAGCAGCTGGTGAATTGATTGAAAACCTATTTTTATTTTCGAACTCATATTCAAAGATAAAATGTTTTAATGAATCTTTTATCGTTTTGGATTATGGCTGGCAAGCCATTGGTGCCAGTTCGTCTCCAATTGAAACGTCGTTTTGTGATATACCCCCTACCAGCTAATACCCGGAACCCAAAGGTTCAGGAATTTATTCATCCCGTAGTATTCAATAAAAAATCCGGTAAATGAACTGGCGGCCGCATAGCCTATTTCCGTAAACCTCTTGTCCGCTCCTATATCTATTTTAAGAAGTTCCTCCAGCGGCAGCAGTTGCTTAGTTGTCAGATTCTTTGCCGTTCTTTTATGATTTTTATTTGGATCTCCGGCTTTTGCCTCAGCGTACATAGCATTGCCTTCATCTAAAAATGAGATGGTTTCTCCCCAGTTCTTATAGAATACCGTATGAGTCACTTCGTGCACGGCTAATTCATAGGCCGGTAATTTCTCTTCAATAACAGAAAAATTTCCATTGTGTGTGGCCATTCCCCTTTCCCAGTAAGAAGTATAGAATATTTTTTCATCAAAATCCGAAAAACAGGTAACTGTTTGATGAAACAACACGGGATTAATTGGAGCAAACAAACCGGCCACAAAAACCATAGCACTGTCGGTTAAAACACCCAGCTCTTCTATTGAAGAAGAATCTATCAGATTATCCTTAAACCGAATGGTGCTAAACTCCGATTGCACCTCTTCAAACTCCCCTCTCATATTCAAATGAAAAGAACAAATAAGTTCCCGGGAGAAAACGTCATCCTTTCTTTTCTCCGAAACCTTTGGGAAAGAGATTCCAGACGCTGCGAAAATCTCGAAGGCTGTTTTATGTGTAATAAAAATAATCGGAATATTTAAGCTTGTAAGGTCTTTATCCTGAAAATTCACAGCTTGCTTTTCTCCGGTTACCGAAAAAAGAACCACTGCTTCAATATTTATCTGACATAATTTCCGGATTTGCTTCAAAAAGTCTGGTTCTGCTGAGGCCCTGTTATAAGGCATTAGAATTACTTTTCCCGCTAGGCATCCGGATGAACCGATTTTCTCACTTCTCAAACCGGAAAGTAAAACCAGCTTACCGCTGACTTTCACATCCTTGGTATAATTGCCCGTATCATACGGACAATAATTCGGGTTTATCACCGGCACATAAGGGATTTTCTGCGTTGAACCGCTTTTAAAAGAGATATTGGCCGTGGTCCAGGAAAGATTGGTTTTATCATTATGATAGTACGAAATTTCCGGGCCCTGCGCATTAGATATGAAAAAGGAAACATACAGAAACAGAAGTATTAAAATTATTCTAAACATACATTAAGCACAAAAATCATTTGACTAAAGATTCAAAAGAAACCGGAAAGAGATTCTCCTTCCGGTTTCTTTCGACCGACATATATTAGAACCTTTTTAAAATACCCAGACGTACCGATATATAATTGTATTTGAGCTCACTATGGTAACCTTCAAGCTCAGTATCTCTGGAAAGTGAATTGAATTTTATTCCCGGGGTAAAATCCCAGTTTTTCCCTAAAGGAATATCAATCCCTCCGGCAAGCTGCCAACCCAGACCATGACCGGTATCGTCAATAATTTCCCCTTCGCTGTTTTCTGTTTCGATGTGATTGTACAACCCTCCGGCCCGTAAATAATATTCTATGGGAGAATTCCCCATAGGATGCTTAAATTGCAACCCGAAAACATAACCGGTTTCTTCAAAACAAACATCGTTTCCGCCAAAAGAATCATTCGCTCCAAACTGATTCCAGCCCCAACCAAGATATACTCCTGTATGTGCTAAAACGCGGTAATGAAAAATCCCCTCAAAACCCAATCCTGTATTTCTGGTGATTTCCCTCAATTTCCCGGTGGAGACCGACATCCCGCTGCTAAATTCAAATCCAAAGCGGTTTTCCTTTTCCTGTGCCACGGTAGTCATTGATACCATGATTGCAAACACAATACTTGCTAAAGTTCTCGTCTTCATTTTTATTTATCTTTAATTCTGAAAAAAATTGACGGAGCAAAAGTATAGCGAGATTTTAGCGAAGAAAAAGAATAGTGGTTGAAAGGGTATTTCAAAGTTATGAAAGGGTTTTCTTTAGATCTAATCGTGTAAAGTTTTTCATTCAGGAATTTGCTTCTTGAACCAAATTGCTATCAGGATGAACGATACAGGAGCTCCAACAACCCAAACCATACTTGAAGTAATAAAAATTATCTCAGAAATATCCATCATGCTATAACCAATTTGACCAACAGCAGAGATAATCTGTACCATAAGCAAGCCTCTAATCCATTTTTCAAGTTTGCCACTTTGAAAGATAAAACTTGAAAAAAACATTGAAATAGCCATGTACACATAAGAATTCGCTAATGCATTGTATATGGAATGTGAATTATCAGGAATAAACATTTCTATTCCGTCTATTTCCCCTGCTGCTAAACTTTGTCTAACGGAAACCGCTTGTATATTGTAGTTAATGCTGGCCATAACTGCATAAAGAATCCCAATTGAAAGCGCAATCAAACTCCATAACTTTTTATCCTCCGGCAAAACTCTGTGTGTGCATGCAAGCATAATGATATAAGTTAATGCTAATAAAAGAGAAGGATAAATCAAAGTTAACCTGGAGATGTTAAATGCCTCTGCATAATCTTTTAAATTTTTCCATTCCGGTACAGTTTGAAATACATCTTGCATATTGAAAGTTACAAACCATATTATTGCAAAGGTTGCGGAAAAAACAGCAGACCAAAAACCAAGCTTGACTTCACTATTCTTCATTTCAATACTGTTTATAAACTTAAATACAATAAATATCCAAATACTCCTTTGTTTTTACTAATAAGTATAATAATTGCACCGGGTATTGTTTCTTTCGTTTCAGCATCGTACCCCCCTAATGGTTTGAGTGAGTTTTTGAGGTAATGATGCCCGGCCCCTTTAGCCCAAAAAATGGCAATTATCCTTTGGGGTAAGCCGCTACCGCGTATGTGCGTTAAATCCCATCATTGTGGTTTAGTTTTAATATTTTTGGTCATATAAAATGTGCATAGAACTGTTATTAAATTAAATGAAGGGATAACAAATATAACTGGAATAACATTAACTCCGTTGATGGCCATTGCGATAATTTTGGCAGTCAAAGCTGTCATTAACAATGATAGAAACCCTAAATAAATTGTTGAGTAGATGTATCCTATTTTCTTTTTTCTGAAAAATGATAGCGGCTGATTTGCTCTAATACCCTGGTTGAAAAAAATAAACCCCAAAAGGAAAAAGCGAGAAGTGTTACATAGCAAAGAAATAGAAAATTGTACCTACCCATTGCTGTATAAAACATGTATGTAAAAAAAAATAACCAAGGATACCGCTTAGAAGAAAAAATGACCGGATGGAGTTTTTAAGATATCCCAGGAGTGAGATCAATAAAAATGGTATAGCAATAAACAGTGTAACATAATCCTGAGTAATGCCTTGAACTGCAACATCAGACGGTATGTGTTGATATAGACCTCTGCCATAAATTTCTATGTCGTGGCCTCGTATAGATTGATATAAATGAACCGTCACCAAATTGTAAGAAAATTCCAATAAAAGACGCAACGCCAGCCAAGACGGCAACCAAAAGAACAATAATCGATATTTGTCTTTTTTTATTCATGATTTGCCTCCTTTTGTTTTCAATAAAGCTCTTTTCTGTAGTAAAAGTAACGAGATGAATACTAAAAAAGAAAGGCCTGCCGGCATTCCGACAGACCTTTCAAACCTTAACCCTAACCCAACGGCGAAAGTAAGACAGTAAATTTGGGTTTACAAGTTTTTCACTTAAAAAATGTTCTATTCAGACGGAACTGCCTGCAACATATCATTTTGCATTACCAGCTCTCCACCACCCAGCCAGCCTCTTTCAGCATCTGAATTTAAGATTACCGGCATCCGTTTCTTCGTATTGTGAATCTCACTCATCAGCTCATTGGCAGCCGTAGTGATGATGGTATAGGTATTCAGGACTTCCCCCGTGTTCTTATTTGTCCAGCTGTTCCACAGCCCCGCAAAGGCAAAAGCCTCTTCTTCAGGGAGTGATAGCAGGTACTTTTGTTTGGATTTTCCTTTGGGATCAAGCCATTTCCATTCATAGAAACCGTCTGCAAGTATCATACACCGTTTCGAAAGTGATGTTTTGAAAGATGGCTTTTGATCAAGTGTTTCCAGTCTGGCATTGAGTGTGTTTTTGCGAATGCTGGTGTCTTTGGCCCATGGTGGAATAAGTCCCCAGGAAAAGCCCTGAATGGCATCTGCCTCTTCATTTGTAACAACCGGTGTTACCGGAAAGGTAAAAGCATTGAAGATGTCCGGAGTGTACCATTCCGGAGTCAGAAACCTGGCTTTGAAACGATTTTCAAGCTGTTTGAGGGTTTTGTTGTTTTTGGTTCGGAAGCACATGGTTTTTGGGTTTTAAACTGGTTTTTTCATCACCTCCCCAACCGGGAGATTTAGCCTGGCAAAAACCTTTGACGGGTTTTTTCTTTGTTCCAGGATATACTCCATAACCGGATTGGTGTCCAGTTGTTCAAAATCCATAAAGTCTTTCTCGGTGACCAGGATCTTTACAGGAAAGACTATTCCGGTTTTGGTATCGTTAATATAATACCGGGATTTACTAAAAGATATCCGACCATAAAATTTTACTCCCTGAGCCATCCTTTCTTTGATGGACTCAATGGTTGGGTTCTTAATAAAAGTCAGGTGGCAGGCCTGATAATCATGATCTTTGTTGTCGGAGGTTCTTAAACGAAAAGTTACCACATCGTTTTTATGAGGACAAGTCAAAGTTGGCTTTTTTGTTTGTCGGGACCAGAAAATCTGTTCTTTTCGCTCACGCAAGGTGAACAAATAATTTTTTTGTGAACAAAGTAACAGGAAAAGCATATTAAGAAGTGGAGAGGGATTGTATTGAAGAGACAAAAGAAGCTCCAACAATAAAAAATGATATCGCTTCTATTTTGTCAAGAGAACCTGCCGGCAGTAAAAGGCCTGTTTTTATTGGGGCTAAAACAACCTGCAAAGACAGTTGGCGCTGTAGATTGGATTGATTTTCTTTCGGATAGCGTTATTGTTAACGGCATTCTTGACAGAAAAAATCAGGAGCAGGTTTCTTTATATTTATTTCTTA
>NZ_JADQBH010000126.1 GCF_016278715.1 Marinilabilia sp.
CGGCAAACCCAACTTGTCATTGAACAACCGGAATGTACCCGAACTGCGGATCAGCCATACCTATGCTGAAATGTTTGAAGATTATCAGGCCAATAAAAAGAATCAAAGCAAGGATAAGAAAGAGGCCCTGATGTTCGTGAAGCAAAAGCTCGATTCGGCCAAGTGGTTCATCGATGCCATTAAGCAGCGTCAGAATACATTGATGACGGTTATGCAGTCTATTCTCGATTATCAGTACGAATATTTCCTGGAGGGGGACGAGACCCGGTTGAGACCCATGATTCTAAAGGATATTGCAGAGCGTACGGATTTGGATATATCTACTATTTCAAGGGTTTCCAACAGCAAATACATTCAAACGCATTTTGGAATTTTCCCGTTGAAATATTTCTTTTCCGAAGGGTTGCAGACCGATTCCGGAGAGGAGGTTTCTACCCGCGAAATTAAAAGTATCCTGCAGGATTGCATTGAAAACGAAGACAAGCGGAAACCTTTAACTGACGACAGATTGGCAAAAATTCTTCAGGAGAAATCTTACAACATTGCACGAAGAACTGTTGCCAAATACCGGGAACAGCTAAACATTCCCGTTGCCCGGCTTCGGAAAGAGTGGTAATTGCAGATTGCCGGGAAAAATAAATCATTGTTCCATGAAGCTTTTCAGCAAAATCATTTCGTTTCTTTTTCACCCTATGTTGATGCCTACTTTGGGGCTGTTCTTTATTTTCAGTGCCGGCACACATTTGTCTTATATTCCTTTTGAAATAAAACGATTGGCCTATTTCATAATTTTTATCTCGTCATGCCTTTTGCCCATATCCCTTTTGCCGCTGTTTCTTCAAATGAAAGTGATTAAAAGCTTTAGAATGGAAACAGCCCGTGAACGCATTTTCCCCGTTCTCACAACAGGAGTATTTTATTTTTTGGGTTATTTTTTTCTTAGGCGTCTCAATATTTCTCCCCTGATTGAGAATTTTGTGTTGGCCATCTTGGTCGCAGTATTGTTAGCTGTCGGAATCTCTTTTTTTTGGAAAATTAGTTTACATGCCATTGCTGTAGGGGGAATAACGGCAACTTTGGCAGGAATGATGTTTAAATACGGAGTGGATTTAATATTGCTTGTTTCACTGATGTTGGTTGTTTCCGGACTTACTGCCACCGCTCGCCTTTATCTGAATGCTCATTCACCGTCTCAGGTGTATGTTGGCTACGCCACTGGTTTTATTATTGTATTTCTGGGGGTTTTTCTGGTCTGATTGTTTGATAGCTCTGTAGATTTGCGTTGTGTTTGTTATATGATTAACTTGCAGATAATCATTAACAAACCCGTAATCCTACCCACCCATGAAAAGAAAACTGTTACTGGCAGGGCTTTCTTTCTTTTGCTTGCTATTTGCCAAAGCCCAGCATTACGACTTTCCCTCTCCGGTCTCTTTTTCTCTCGGTCTGTCCGGAGCAGCAGATACCACCGTTTGGTCATTATTCTCCAATCCTGCAGGAATCAGCAGTGTTGAAACCCCCGCAGCAGGGGTTGGCTATCACAATGCATTTTTGACTGAAGCGCTTTCCTCGCAGACGGCATTTGGTGTTGTTCCTTTATCTCTTTTAAATGCCGGAGTTGTATATTCCCGATACGGAAATCAGCTTTTTAATCATCAGCACATTTCACTATCAATTGGACGAAGCGTGGCTCCTTATCTGAGGATGGGGGTTCGGTTCCGATACGTAATGCGCACCATTAAACATGCTGAAACAGCGGATGCATTCACTTTTGATGCTGGTTTTTCTCTTGATGCATCAGAAAAAGTAACGCTTTCTGTTTTTGGTCGGAATGCTGCAGGACAGTCTTTGAAAGATGAATTTTCGGAACAGCCTTTGGCATCTTTCCTGGCAGTTGCCTGCAATGTGAAATTGTCTCCGACTTTTGGGGTAATTGCCGACATTATGCACAGGAATAATTTGTCCCGGCAGATATATGGTTTCGGGATGTCCGCCAGGGTTCATTCCACGGTAGAACTTAGGGGGGCGATTTCAGCTAAGCCGGTGCGGTTGGCCTTTGGAACCACAATACGGTGGGAGGGTATTGAACTAACCATGGGTGCCAATCATCACGATCAGCTGGGACTCTCTTCAACGGCCGGGATTGTTTGGCACTTTGAGGGTAAGGGAGGAGGTGAAAAGTGAAATTGTTCTTTTTAAAAATCTCTCTATGCTTGGTCTTGTGTTTTTGTTCTTCTATTCGTTGTTCTTCTCAAATTGGTGAAGGTTTGCAACAATGGGCCGAAGAAGTGGCCTCCATCTATGCCGAAGAAACAGAAATTGAAGATGTTTCTGTTCTGACGGAGCATCTTATCGGACTGGCTCGTAACCCCATAAATATTAATGTAGCCGGAAGGGAAGATCTGGAGCAGATATTCTTTCTGACTGATATTCAGGTGGAGAATATTCTTTTTAAGAGGTATGTCAACGGTTCTTTTCTTAGCATTTATGAACTTCAGGCTGTGGATGGCTTGCCGGTGGATGTCATTCAAAGGCTGGAACCTCTACTGTCTTTTGGCCCTCATGAGTCGGAAACCCGGAAATTCCGTCTTTGGGGCGATTCGTTTCTTAGAGCAGGCTTTCAACTGGAAAAAGCCAAAGGTTTTGAGGAAGATGATTCCGGTGTTTTGTATCAGGGTGATAGGTTCAAATTGTATAAGCGTACTCAAATTGAGACCAACCGAAATTTTTCAGCAGGAATGATTGTGGAGAAAGATCCGGGAGAACCTATGTTTGGAAAAGGTATAAATGGCATTGACCTGATGTCGGGTTATGTACATTACAAAAAAGAGAATGGGTGGTTCAGGGAAGCTCTGGCAGGCCGGTATTTTGCCAGTGCTGCACAGGGCTTGGTACTTCAGTCGGGAATGCCCATGCGTAAAAGTTCTATGACCACCAGTATCAGAAACCGGCGAGCTTCTTTCAGACCCTCTTTGTCGGCTTCGGAAGCAATGGCTATGCAGGGGGGCTATGCAGTGTTGGGATACAAATCGGTGGAAGTGATTCCTTTTTACTCACAAAATTACAGAGATGGTCGGATTGATGGAAATGGTCGTCTCACCAGTTTACGTGAAGATGGTTTTCATCGAACAGAAACTGAAATAAATCAGCGGCACAACGTGCTTGAACTGGTGGCAGGAGCAAAGGCTTCATGGTCGGGTCGTTGGCTGAACCTGGAAGCCGGGCATGTCAATTATCGGCTTGACCGGTCATTGGAACCCAATGTTCTTCCTTACAATCAATTTTATTTCAGAGGGAAAGAGAATGCTAACAGTTGGCTGGGCTATATGGTTAGCCGGAAGAATTTGCTTCTTTTCGGAGAGGTTGCTTCCAATGAGTTGAGCCACTATGCCTTTTATAACGGATTGGTGTGGGGCGCTGCCCCGGGTTTTTCTCTTTCTCTGAGTCAGCGCTCCATTTCCACACAGTATAAGGCACCGCTTGCTGGGCCTATGACTGAAAGTGGGAGCTTTCAGGGCGAAGAGGGGTACTATTGTGGCATACGGTGGGAGTTTCCGTTTCAAATAATTCTTTCCTCCTATTTGGATTACTATCGGTTTCATTGGCTTAAGTTCCGGATTGATGCGCCCGCTTCAGGCTCCGATTGGTTGGGGCATTTGGAAAAGGATTTTGGGCAGGACGCAACACTCCGGATAAAATTCCGGCATCGGGAAAAACCGGTAAATGAGGGTGATGATTCACCTGAGGAGGGCATCTGTTTTCAGAAATATGATCAGTTGAAAGTACAGTACAGGCAGAAAGTAAATCCAGGATGGCAGCTGACCTCGCTAGCTCAGTGGCACTTTGTAAGAAATGAGGGAGAAAACCAAAACGGGCAAATGGTGGCTCAGGATCTGAGGTGGAGCAATGAAAATCAGACACTAACACTTACAGGGCGGCTGGCAGTTTTTTCAACCACCGGGTACGAGGCCCGTTTGTATTCCTACGAGCCTCATGTGCTTTATATGTTCTCAGTGCCGGCTTATGCCGGAAAAGGAAGCCGTTTTCTGTTGATGGTAAACTATAAAGTGGCGCGAAGTCTTCATTTCTGGTTGCGGGCAGCACGGTGGCAATACAGCGACAGAGCTGAAATTGGCTCCGGAAGTCAACAGATTGCATCCAATAAGAAAACGGAATTTACTTTCCAGATGCGGCTGAAGTTCTAGTGTGATAGTTATTAATTTAGTAATTGTCTAACTAGTTCCGGCTTATTTATCAAATGACGTGTAAGTTGAAACTGGCTTTTGCTTTTTTCAAAATGAGAGAAAGCGAGCACAGTCTTAGCTATGTGAGCTTAAGGCCATGAATAAAAAACGAAAATCAGTAATACTTGGTGCGAAATTTTAGGCTTGACAAGACACTAGTTTCCCACTTCAGAGATAAATTTGATGCGCACCATTCGTACCTCTTCTTCAGAGTATTCGTCCTCGCCAAGTTCATCAAGGGCTGCGCCAATATCATCTGTTTC
Source organism: Marinilabilia sp. (assembly GCF_016278715.1). GTDB lineage: Bacteria > Bacteroidota > Bacteroidia > Bacteroidales > Marinilabiliaceae > Marinilabilia. Next base: position 4,508 of record NZ_JADQBH010000126.1, read on the forward strand.
GGCATCTTCTTTAAAATAGAAAAAGATGTCATCGCGGTGTTCCTCATCCATTACCTGGTCAATGTAATAATCTATATTGACACGGGTTCCGGAATAGACGATGGACTCAATTTCCTGTAGTAGTTCACGCAGTTCTATCCCTTTGGAGTTGGCAATATCTTCCAACGACACCTGGCGGTCGATACTCTGGATAATGCTGACCTTTGACTTGCTTTTGTTGGCCACGGTTTTGACCACTAAATCCATGGGGCGCTCTATTTCGTTCTCATCCACATGAGCCTGGATGAGTTCCACGAAATCTTTACCGAAACGCTTGGCTTTTCCTGCACCAACACCCGGCATATTCTGAAGTTCTTCCAGTGTTATGGGGTAATAGGTGGACATGGCTTCCAGCGATGGGTCCTGGAAAATGACAAATGGCGGAAGGTTTTTCTTTTTGGATAGTTTTTTACGCAGGTCTTTTAGCATAGAAAACAAAACGGTATCAACGGCAGCGGTACCTCCCGCCGAACGTGTTTCCTGTTCCATTTCATCGAAGTCGTGGTCGCGGGCAATCATGATGCTGTAAGGCTTTTTGATATATTTCAGACCTTTCTCAGTCATTTTTAGCAGACCATAACTCTCAATGTCTTTAGATATCAGTCCGTTTACCAGTGCCTGACGAGTTACCGCATGCCAGAATTTTTCATCTTCCTCGCCGCCGCATCCAAAAATGTCCAGTTCGTGGTGGTGGTAGGATTTAATGATACTGGTTACTTTTCCAATCATCACCTGAATGATGTGTTCGGTTTTGAACCGTTCCTTAAGTTCATTTACAACTTTAAGTAGTTTTATAATGTGATCCTTGCCTTCGAATTGTTCTTTGGGATGTACACAATTATCACAGGTTGAGCAGTTTTCTTCGGTATATACTTCTCCGAAATAGTGGAGCAGCATTTTCCGGCGACACACCGATGACTCTGCGTAGGCCACCGTTTCCAGTAATAGTTGCTTCCCTATTTCCTGCTCAGCCAGGGGCTTGCCCTGCATGAATTTCTCCAGTTTCTGGATGTCCTTATAACTGTAGAATGCGATGCATCGGCCTTCTCCGCCGTCGCGTCCTCCCCGCCCGGTTTCCTGGTAATATCCTTCCAGGCTTTTTGGGATGTCGTAATGAATGACAATTCGTACATCAGGTTTGTCAATTCCCATTCCAAAGGCGATGGTGGCAACTATCACATCTATATCTTCCATCAGGAATTTATCCTGATTGCCCGAACGCGTTGCTGCATCCATCCCTGCATGATAAGGTAGTGCCTTAATTCCGTTTACGATGAGGGTCTCGGCCAGTTCTTCTACTTTTTTACGGCTCAGGCAATAAATAATGCCTGATTTTCCCGCATTTTCCTTGAGAATTTTGATGATTTCTCTGGTTGCATTAACCTTGGGCCTAACCTCGTAAAAGAGGTTGGCACGGTTAAAGGAAGATTTAAATACGCTGGCATTGAGCATGCCCAGGTTTTTCTGGATGTCGTGTTGCACTTTTGGGGTGGCCGTGGCAGTTAGAGCTATTACAGGAGCTTCCCCTATTTCGCTGATAATGGGTCTTATACGGCGATACTCAGGTCGGAAGTCGTGCCCCCATTCCGAGATACAGTGGGCTTCATCTACGGCGTAGAAAGAAATCTTAACCTGTTTAAGAAACTGGATGTTGTCCTCTTTGGTAAGCGATTCAGGTGCCACATATAATAGTCGTGTTTTCCCCGAAACCACATCGTCTTTAACTTGCTGGATGGCCGATTTTGTCAATGAAGAATTCAGGAAATGAGCAATTCCATCGTCCTCACTGAAGTTTCGCATGGCATCCACCTGGTTTTTCATCAGTGCAATCAGGGGGGATATTATGATGGCTGTTCCGTCCAGAATAAGTGCCGGCAACTGATAGCAAAGCGACTTGCCTCCGCCTGTGGGCATCAGAACAAAAGTGTCATTCCCGTCGAGAACATTTTGAATTATCGCTTCCTGGTTTCCTTTAAATGTATCGAAACCAAAATGCTGCTTTAGATAACTGCTTAGGTCAATCTGCTTAGTCATAACAAATTCTAACTATTCATAATTTTCAACACAAAATCAGTTTGTTATTGCTCGTTCCTTCTTTGACCCATAAAGCAAACAAATTTAATGGATTATTTAGAAATTCGATACGTTTAACCGATTTTTATGAGTCTTTTTTACTCTTTATGGTACAGGACTGAAATTTTCAGGCAACCTTTTATAAGATTACCATTCAATTCAGGCAACTATGGGTATATGAGGTATGGTTTAATTCTTATTGAAGGTATAAAATAACCACAGTAAAAACAAATTATTTAGAAAGTGTTTTTATCTTCGCAATCACGTTTAACAAATCTGAGAACAAATTGAAATGGGAAAATCAGTCCGGGAAGAAATGTCTTTTTTAGAGCATCTTGAGGAGCTTCGATGGCATCTTGTGCGGTCTTTTTTGTACATTTTTGTGTTTGCAATACTGGCCTTTATTTTTAAAAGTATTGTTTTTGATGTAATTCTTTTAGGCCCCGGCAACCCTGACTTTTTTACGAACCGGTTCTTGTGCGAACTGGCCAGAGATTTTAATCTGCCGGTGTTGTGTATCAATCCGGTGCAGTTGTCACTCCAGAATATCAATATGACCGGACAGTTTACCACTCATTTGTGGATTTCTTTTCTGGCCGGGTTGGTGATAGCTTTTCCTTTGATTTTCTGGGAGTTCTGGAGGTTTATTAAGCCCGCTCTTTACAAAGAGGAAGTTGATCACAGTCGTGGTGCTATTTTCTTTGCTTCGATTCTGTTCACTATAGGCATCCTTTTTGCTTACTATGTGATAACGCCTTTGTCTGTTCATTTTTTAGGTAGTTATCAGGTCAGTGAAAAAGTAGAGAATATTGTGAATCTCGGATCTTATATTGGTACGGTTTCCTCTATTATTCTGGCCAGTGGCATTTTGTTCGAGTTGCCCATGTTTATCTATTTTATGAGCAAGGTTGGATTGGTTACTGCAGATACGCTTAAAAAGTACCGAAGACATTCTATTGTAGTAACTTTGGCAGTGGCAGCAATTATAACTCCTCCTGATGTCATTAGTCAGATATTGGTGTGTTTGCCATTGATTCTGCTCTATGAGGCTGGAATTATGATTGCAAGAGCTGTGGAACGGAATAAGCAGAAAGAACTGGCCCGACAGGGCTAAAATAAGGAGGTAATGGAAGAGCATAAGATGAAATTGCATACAGACACGCTTGTTAAAAGATATCGCAACCGGACGGTGGTGAAGGGTGTGTCAGTGGAGGTGAATCAGGGAGAGATTGTTGGATTGCTGGGCCCAAATGGAGCCGGAAAAACAACAACTTTTTATATGATTGTTGGGCTTATTACTCCCAATGAGGGGAAGATTTTTCTGGATAAGGAAGAAATTACCAATGAGCCGGTTTATCGCCGGGCGCAAAAGGGAATTGGCTATCTGGCTCAGGAAGCCAGTGTTTTCCGAAAACTGAGTGTTGAAGACAACATCATGGCTGTGCTTGAGATGACCAATTATTCCAAGGAGTATCAAAAAGAACGTTTGGAAGAACTTATTGGAGAATTTGGTCTTGGTCATATTCGTAAAAGTTTGGGTATCCAGTTGTCAGGAGGAGAGCGACGAAGAACAGAAATTGCAAGAGCTCTCGCCATTAATCCCAGTTTTATTTTGCTGGATGAGCCCTTTGCAGGTGTTGACCCCATTGCCGTGCGTGATATTCAGGAGATTGTTGCACGCCTGAAGTTCAAAAACATCGGAATTTTAATTACCGACCACAATGTACATGAAACGTTGTCGATTACCGACCGCGCTTATTTGCTTTTTGAAGGTGATATTTTAAAGGCCGGGTCAGCTGAAGAGCTGGCCGAAGATCCTGATGTACGGCGTGTTTATCTGGGTGATGATTTTGAGTTAAAGCGCAGGAATTTTGACCATGCAAAAAACTCCTGAACAGATTTTGAAGAAAAGTGATTTTTTTCTTGGATATTGAAATAAAATAGCCGTACTTTGCAACCGCAAAAATCAGGCGGACGTGGCGTAATTGGTAGCCGCGCTAGATTTAGGATCTAGTGCCGAGAGGCGTGTGGGTTCGAGTCCCTCCGTCCGCACAAACAAAAAAGTTAAAACCGCCTTGGGTGGCCGATGGTCGCAAAAGGCGGTTTTTTTAATTGTGCAGGCCTCGAAAAACGGGTTGAGAAAAGATAAAAATGGACTGCCGGTGTTGTCCGGTTTGGCAACTTGTAATTGCTTCATTATCTTTGCACTCGTTTTTGTCCGGAGTTGGAAACAGGACGTTTCTGAAATTACCGGCAAAACGGCCTTATTAATACTTTTATTGAAAGCTACCGGCTGTTGGTTTTTTATACAGATGCTGGTTTAGTGTTGGCTAAAAATTGAAAATTGTTTCCACATGAACATTGAGAAAGAACAAATTGATGATTTGAATGCCGTTGTGCATCTCACCATTGAGAAGGACGATTATGAACCAAGGGTTGAGAATGTCCTGAAAGACTACCGAAAAAAAGTGAATATGCCTGGATTCCGTCCGGGAAAAGTTCCTGCCAGTCTGGTGAAAAAGATGTATGGTAAGGCTGTTTTGGTCGACGAAATCAATAAACTGGTTTCCGAAAACCTTTCATCCTACATTACTGACAATAAATTGGATATCCTTGGTGAACCGTTGCCTTCAGAGAAGCAGCAGACCATTGATTTTGATAATGATGAGCAATTTAAGTTTTCTTTTGACCTGGGATTGACCCCAGAAGTAGAGGTGAAACTTACCAAGCGTGAAAAGTTGCCTTACTATAAAATTGAGGTTACCGAGGATATGCTTGAAGGTCAGAAGAAAAATGTTACCAGTCGTTTTGGTTCAACCGAACCCCGCGAAGAAGCCGGAGAGAAGAGTATGCTCAAAGGTGACTTTGTACAGCTTGATAAGAACGGTGAACCCATTGAAGATGGAATAAAAGCCGAGGATGCGGTAATGTCAACGGCCATCATCAAAACAGATAAAGAAAAAAAGAAAATTGTTGGTGCAAAAGTAGGCGATGAAATTGTTTTTGAACCAAAGAAAGCATTCCCAAACGAGACTGAGATCTCATATCTTCTAAAAATTTCAAAGGAAGAGGCAGCTAATATTAGCGGAAAATTTAAATTTTCTGTTAAGGAAATTACAGAATATATAGATCCCGAACTGAATCAGGAGCTTTTCGATAAAGTTTTCGGTCCAGGAAAAGTTACCAACGAAGAGGAATTTACCGCTCAGGTTAAAGAAGACCTCGGGAATACGCTTGAGATGGAATCGGAGTATAAATTCTCTATGGATGCCAAAGAAAAGCTGATGGGAAAAATGGATTTGAACCTTCCTGAGCAATTCCTCAAACGCTGGATTAAAGCCACCAATCAGAATAAGGAGGAGCAGGACTTCACCGATGAGCAGATTGACCAGGAAATGCCTCATTTTCTTGAAGACCTTAAGTGGCAGATAATCCGAAACCAGTTGATCAAAGAAAATGAGCTGAAAGTGGAGCAGAAGGATATTATTGATTTTGCCAAGAAATCTGCCAAACTTCAATTCATGCAATATGGCCTGAACAACGTACCGGATGAGCATCTTGAAAGCTATGCCATGGACATGCTTAAAAATGAGGACCAACAGCGCGGAATGGCTGAAGGTGCCATCAATGATAAGGTGATGGACTTCGTTAAAGAGGCGGTTAAAATTGAAGAAAAAGAAGTTTCCAGAGACGAGTTCAATAAGCTTTTTGAGAAGAGTCAAAAGAAATAAATAAGACCGGCTCCCTGTTATTAGCATAAATAATGTCAATTTCAGGAGCTGATTTTTAACCTGGAAATATTTCCATTGCCGAAAACTTTTAGTTTTTCCGATGGTTATGTTTTCAGGTTAAAGTGTTTTAGGGTTAGAATGAAATAAGTAATTTCGGCCTAATGCTTAAAATGTTTGTTTGAGTCAACCAAATTATTCCTAATTTAGCAAGTTGTTAAACTCAAAACAGAAGATATGATTGATCCAAAAGATTTTCAGAAATACGCCACCAAACACATGGGAATTAACAGTTTGGTGCTGGATAAATACACCGCTATTACCAGTAGTTACATTTCGCCCACCATTATTGAGGAGCGTCAGTTGAATGTAGCCAGCATGGATGTATTCTCCCGGTTGATGATGGACCGCATTATATTCCTAGGCGTTCCTATAGATGACTATGTAGCCAATATAATCCAGGCTCAGTTGTTGTATCTCGATTCGGTAGACAGCAGTAAGGATATCAGTATTTATTTTAATACACCCGGAGGTTCGGTTCATTCCGGTCTGGGTATTTATGATACCATGCAGTTTATCTCTTCAGATATTCAAACCATCTGCACAGGAATGGCTGCTTCAATGGGAGCTGTGCTTCTAACTGCAGGTGCCAAAGGAAAACGTTCAGCGCTTACACATTCACGCATTATGATTCACCAGCCCATGGGGGGGGCTCAGGGACAGGCCTCAGATATTGAGATTACTGCCCGTGAGATATTGAAGCTGAAGAAAGAGTTGTACGAAATTATTGCCGACCATTCAGGAAATACCGTGAAGAAGGTGGAAAAAGATTCTGATCGTGATTACTGGATGACTGCTGAAGAGGCCCAGAAGTATGGTATGATTGATGAAGTACTGAAACGCTCTGGCGACAAGAAATAATTATTTGAATGGCTTAAACCTGGGCCCGGTTTCAGGTGCGATTAGCTTTAAAGGAAGTAGAGGAATAATTTTATGGATAAGTGTTCATTTTGCGGAAGAAGCAGGAAAGATACAAATCTGTTGGTGGCCGGTATCTCGGGGCACATCTGTGACAGTTGCATTGATCAGGCTCATTCTATCCTGGAAGAGGAAATGAAGAAAAAGAGTTCTTTCGATGTGGGGGAACTCAAGTTATTGAAGCCTGCCGAAATTAATTCCTTTCTGAATCAATATGTGATTGGTCAGGAAGAGGCAAAGAAATATCTTTCAGTTGCTGTTTACAATCACTATAAGCGTTTGTTGCAGAAAGATGACGGAGATGAGGTTGAGATTGAAAAATCGAACATCATTTTAGTGGGTGAAACAGGAACAGGTAAAACCCTTCTGGCACGCACCATTGCCAGAATGTTGCATGTTCCTTTCACTATTGTGGATGCTACGGTTTTGACTGAAGCAGGTTATGTGGGTGAGGATATTGAAAGCATTCTTAGCCGATTGCTGCAGGCTGCCGATTACAACACTCAGGCTGCCGAAAAGGGTATTGTTTTTATTGACGAAATAGACAAAATTGCCCGAAAAAGCGATAATCCTTCCATTACACGCGATGTGTCTGGCGAGGGTGTTCAGCAAGGCTTGCTGAAACTGCTCGAAGGCTCGGTGGTGAATGTGCCGCCTCAGGGTGGCCGGAAACATCCCGACCAGAAAATGATTCCCGTAGATACAAAGAATATCCTCTTTATCTGTGGTGGTGCCTTTGATGGCATAGATCGTAAGATTGCCCAGCGCCTGAACACTAAAGTTGTGGGATATTCAGCAAGTCGAGACAAAGAGAATATTGATCAAAGCAACCTGTTGCAATACATTGCACCCCAGGACCTTAAGTCTTTTGGTCTTATCCCTGAAATTATCGGTCGCTTGCCGGTTTTGACTTATCTCAATCCATTGGATCCTCCTACCTTGCGCAGAATATTGGTTGACCCCAAGAACTCTATCATTAAGCAGTACAAAAAGCTTTTTGAAATTGACGGAATCGATCTGGAGTTTGAAGATGATGTGCTGGATTATATCGTGGAAAAGGCAGTTGAATTTAAGTTGGGAGCACGCGGCTTAAGGTCAATTTGTGAAACCATTATGATTGATCACATGTTTCATACGCCTTCCAAAAAGACTAAGAAACTTAATATTAAACTTGATTTTGCCATGGAACGCATTGAGCGCGTAAACGTTGGCAGATTAAAAGCAAGTTGAGTTTTCCAAAAATATGACCATAATAAAAAAACCGGTGTGAGATTGCCTCGCACCGGTTTTCTTTTTCTATTTTGGTGAAATATTATTCTTCGATGCGCACTTCAGTGGTTAATTCCATGGCCTTCTTATACACCTCTGAAACACCGCAATACTTCTCTTCGGACAAGTTGACCGCCTTCTCAAGTTTCTCTCTTGGGAGGTCTTTCCCCTTGAAGGAGTAGATTATATGCATCTTGTCATAGTGTTTGGGATGCTCTTCCGTCATATTGGCTTCGACCGTTACATTAAAGTCCTCAACTTCCACACGCATTTTTTTGAGAATGGATACTACATCCATTCCGGTACAGCCTGCAAGAGCCAGCAGCATCAACGGCTTGGGACGAACGCCCTTATTTTCTCCTCCCACCGTGGGATCGGCATCCAATACAACTTTATGTCCGTTCATTTCTGTTTCGAACGACATGTTTCCGGTCCAGTTTAGGTCTAATGATGTCTTCATATTGTTTGTTTTTAAGTTTTCTAAGGATTGTTTATATTAGTGAAAATGTTGACCATTTTCAAGTAATTTCAATCAGTAAAACAAAGGAGTTGTTTTTATGTTTATATATTTACATATCTACATTTTACAATTTTCGTGCAAATATAATCTTTCTTTTTATATTTGTATTGGTTTATGACAGATGTCAAGATTTATATCCGGTTGTGAGCCCCATAAATACCGTGTTCTTTGATGTTGCGCAAATGGATAACACTGTATTCGAAATAAGGGTTTTGGCAACAGACTCAGGTTTTGTTTTAGGCTCATCATTATATAATGCGACCTATTAAATACTTTGAAAAGATCATAATCGAAAAAACATGAGAAAAACAAACAAATGCACATAACTGGTACTACCCGCGTTGGGGGTCGATTCTCATGTAGACATTACATTTATAAATATTTGACCTGTATCGGGTCATGCTTTTATATTGGATAGAAACGGAGCCTGAAGGGCTCTTATGTTTATAGTTTTTCGCAAAATAAAAAATATCGACGCTGAAGGTGTCGTATACTTTAGTGATTGTTAGAAATGTCTTATTTGAAAGAACAAAATATTTTAAATAGGTACCCATGTTTGTGATGAGCCTATTTCTTATGCTTAAACAAGGCCATCCAACGTTTTTGTTGTACCGAATTAGCCGATAGAAAAGAAATTGAAATACGGTGTTTGCAGGCTTATGCTTTTTCACAGTATCTTCGTTTCTGAAGCAAAAAACACCATCAGATTGGTTACATAAAAAAATCTATGAAAAATGAAAAGATCCCAGGAACAAGTCAATGTAGAAGAAATTGATCTGAAGTCGTTTGATATATTTAGTGGGCTCACCGATGCCGAAATAGAGTCCTTAAGCCAGAGTCTGGTTTGCACAAGTCATAAACGGGGGTCTATTATTTATGATGAGGGCAGCCGGATTAACGGTTCTTACATTGTTGCCGGAGGCGTCTTGAAAATTTATAAAACCGGATTTGACGGGAAGGAACAAATTATCCGTTTTGCCAAAGGAGGCGATTTAATCGGATTTCGCTCTATTGTTAGCGATGAGTTGGCCTGTACCACTGCCAGAGTGATTCAGGATGCGGTGCTCTGTTACATGCCCGGAGACATTATTACCAGTTTCATAAAAGGAAATCCGGAATTTGCTATGGCCCTGATGCGACTTACCTGCCGTGAATTGGGCGAATCCAATAAATTCCTTACCGATATTGCACAAAAGACCGTTCGTGAGCGTTTGGCCGAAGTGCTGTTACTCCTGATGGATACTTTTGATTTGGATGAAGAGCATACCCTCCAAATCTCCCTTACCCGTGAGGAACTGGCCAATATGGTGGGCACTGCTACAGAGTCAGTAATTCGTCTTCTTTCCGAGTTTAAAGCTGATAACCTGATTGAACTAAACGGGAGAAAAATTAAATTGCTGAACATACCAAAACTCATTAAAATTGGTAATGTTTATGTCTAGAAATGGGTTTTTACAGCGGTGAGCAGGTCATATTGTTGTTGTTAATGTGGTCCAGTTCACATCTCTTGTGTGTCGGGACGATTAACTATACAATGAAATTCTGAGAGGAGGAATAGGTAAATCTTTTGTTCCTCTCGATGCACCTAATTTTGCTGCTTCTACGCCTTTAGGGAATGGCTTAACTTCTTTTGCTTCCAGGGCTGAAAGTACCGCCGCCCCGGTAGGGGTGAAGAGCTCAGTATCAATGGGCCCTTTCTGAGCGGGAATACCGTTATTTTTTATCATCACAGATGTTGCCGGTGCCGGAACTTTCAGGGTTCCATGCGAAAAACTGATGGAGCCACCTCCCCAGCTTACGGGTGAAGTAAGTGTGGCGTTTACAGGTGCCTGCAGTTCCTGCAATCCCATTACTGCTCCCATAATGTCAATTAATATGTCCTGAGCCTCATGTAACCAGGCTTCGGGTTCTTCATGCTTATGATGATGGTGGTGATGGCCTTCGCCGTCTGTGTGCTGGTGATTATGTTGATGGTGATGATTTTCCATATCAAAATCGAAGGTTGCATGGGCTTCTTTTTCTGCTTTAATAAGATGGTTCAGCATTCGAAAACCAAACTCCCGATAGGCAGGGAGAACGCTGAAGTCGTCGAAGAGATGTTCCAGCAGGTGGGTGGCGCGGTGACTGGATAAGTGTCCGTGATGGTGTTCTACTTCAATAAATAATCTGCTGGATCCGTCACTGGTTTTCTGATGGCGAACGGTGGCCCTGCCAAGTTTTTCGGCAGCTGCCTGCATGGCAGCAGTCACTTTTTCAGCATCAGCACCGGCATCAATAAGAGCTGCGGCAAACATATCGCCTGCTATTCCTCCTTCGGGAGATATAAAAAGTTGCATAAATTATCTGTTTTTAGCGATTAAACCGGAAACAACAGCTGCTCTGATGCCTCCGTCAATGTTAACAACTGCAAGGTTTGGGGCACAGGATGCCAGCATGGATGTTAGTGCTGCTTCCTTGGCTCTGAAGCCATATCCTACCGAAGTAGGCACGCCAATGACCGGCAGCGGGACCAGTGAGGAGACAAAGGGTGCCAGGGCACCTTCCATCCCGGCAACTACGACCACTGCCGACACATTGTTTTTCATACCTTCCATAATGGCATCGAGAACTCGGGTGGGGTGTGCAATTCCTCTGTCTTCGAATACGTGAGGAGTTACTCCCAGCGCTTCCAGTGCCAGTGCACATTCGGCTGTTACTGGATGGTCGGCAGCTCCCGCACTGATGACAAGAATATTGCCCCGCTTTTCAGGCATTTTGCCAATGGCCAGTAACAAAGGTGTTTCATGTATTTGAAAGCGACCACCGAAGTGAGCGGTAAGTGCTTCGTGATGGGGGCTACGGGAAATAAGAACCTGAGAGTGTTCTGTGAGAAAGGCTTCTGCCATTTCGATGGATTGCTCCGCAGTCTTATATTCACCATATATTATTTCTGGAATATTTATTCGTGCCCCGCGGTTTACATCAGCAATATAATTGCGGGCGGTCTCCATCCACTCAAGTGAGAAGTGTTTCCGGGCCTCATCCCGCGACATATTGCCTTTGGATATCTTGTCGTACAATTCGTCAAATGTCATAATCCCAGTTTTTTATCAAATGCATTTTTTCTTGCTTCTTCTAAATCTAAAGTAACAAAAGTGGCAATTTGCTTTCCGGATTCCACTATTTTTTCTCTGAATTCCGGTTCAATCAGTTTTGTAAAGGTTGCCTGATTCCGGCATTCAATACGCAAATGTTCTTCATCGTCCAGTCTGCATCGTAAATGGTGATCGCCTGTAGTTCTCAGTATTTCCTGTTCTATTTTTCTAAGTGTGTTCAGCCTTTTTGTGGTAATTTCCACATCATAGTTGAACCGGGTAGCCAGACATCCTTCCATATTGGCAATTATCGGATCAGCACCCATCGTAATGGCCAATTCCCGTGCCTGCTCTTTGGTGATTTTAAGTTCTGCCAGTGGAGACCTCACACCTCCTTTTCGAAGTGCTTTTACCCCCGGCCGATAGTTGTTGCTGTCCGAAGCATTGGTGCCATCAAAAACCAGTGCGTCTTTCCTGGAAATGACAGGGTTGATGAGTTGATTTTTACAATGATAGCATCGGTCAACTGGATTTTTTAGAACCTTTTGTTGGGGCGTCATGTGGATTATTTCCAGGTTTTCACATCCCATATTTACAGCCTGTTGCTTTATCTCTTTTTCGGTAACCCTGTTGAATCCGTTATCAATCCATACCGGTACCACATCTAAATGGGCTTCAACAGCACATCCGAGAATAGCGCTGCTGTCGAATCCTCCGGAGAACATCAGGTAGAAACGGCTGGTTTTTTTTAGGTGGTTGATTAACAATTCTTTCACTCGTTCTCTTTTTTTCGGTTTGTGCCGTGCAATGTAATAAAAAAATGACCATCGTAGGAAGTGTTGTTCCAGGAGCCAGACTGAACAGAATAGAGGCTGATATGTTTTTTCTTATGAGGGAGTTATTGTATTCAGATCAATCAGGAGAGTTTGGCAGATTTAAAAAAAAAGTTGAACTTTTGTTTTTCCTTTTTTTTGACTTTTTGTCGAAAAA
>NZ_JADQBH010000117.1 GCF_016278715.1 Marinilabilia sp.
CACATGAATGGTTTCCCATGAACGATCGTCGTAGTTATGTTGGGCCCTGTCCGGGTCATCACCAATCATCATTTTCCAGCCACCCTCCAGATTTACAATCCGGTAGAAAGTTTCTTCGGGTTCTCTTGCCTCTATTGCGCTGGCAAACAAGAGTATGATTAATATAATAATAGTTCGTTGCATAGTTTTTTTGTTTGCAGGTCGACGGATTCCAATTAATCAAACCAAAGTGACTTAATGAAATGATGACCCGGGAACCATTCTTCCAATTCGTGTCGGTCCTCATATTTTCGATACTGGTCTCTGGTCATCAAACCTACAGGGCCTTCGTAGATGCCCCCGCTTTCTCCATAGTCATCCACCAAAACTACCAGCGTGTTGATTCCTGAGTAGTTTAATAACCCGTCCGGGATTTTATAGGCGCGTCTTATTTGCCAATGGCCAACGAAACTGTCTCCAAGTTTGGTTTTATACATGTCTTCAGTTACACCAATAAGTTGGCCATTGAGAAGAATTTGGTCTTCATCATCAATTATTCCACACACCAAATAGAGTTTTTCGCCAATCAGCTTGCTATTCAGTTTGAATTTTTTCCGGTAGCAGGCTTGTCCGTCAAAGTCCTTATAGCCTTGACTTTCCCAGGTTGCAGGAACATGTATGTTGTCCCAATTCGAATCATCAAATTCGGGATTTATGCAACTGCGATTGTAGTAAATGTTAAATTTCCATTGGCCCGACAGGTCTTGTGACAACAAAATGTTGTCTCTTTCATATCCCAGAACCACTTTCTGTCCCACGAATCCACCTTCCCGGCCTTCGTCAAAAACCCTTACAGCAATAGTATTCGGGCCATTAAAATTAATAAGTTCTTCGGGAACGGGATATGTAGATGAAAGGTTATAGCCGGTTTTGTATCGGGGTGGAAAAAGTCCCGCCTGGCCAATCAGTTTTCCATTAAAATAAACCTGACTGACATCATCAATTCTGTCAACAAATAAATAAAGCTGGGTGTTTTGCAGTTCCCGGGGCACTTCAAATGATTGGCGATACCAGGCATACCCATCGTATTCCACATATCCCTGATCTTCCCAGTGCCCTGGAACCCGAATTTCATCCCATTGGCTGTCGTTAAAATCTTTTTTGCTCCAGTCGGGGTTATCCCCGATATTAAATTTCCAGTAGCCGCTGAGTTTAACAACCGGCAAAATATCGGCACGTAGGTTCATGCCGGAGGATAGCAGTATGGAAAGGCAGATGAGTAAAAATATTCGGTTCATAATTCATTGGTTTAAGTCTGGTACAAATATGCACCTGAATCTTTTTTTTATTGTCTGAAACTGGTAACCAATTGTCACAAATTGTCATCGATCAGGGCCGGTAAGAAAATTATGAAAATTTCAGTTTCTGATAAGAAAGCTTCAATGATAGCCTTTCGTCTCGACTCTCGGGATGTTTGTTTCAAAAAACAGAATTACGTGCTACATTGAGCTTGTCGAAATGCAGTAGTTGGCGATTTTATGCAAAAACAAATTAGCCTGCTTTATTCATGAATAATCGTTATGAGAAGTTCAAATATCAAGAAATACAATCAACCGCAGAGAAAATGGATGTAGGAAATAATAAATTATTTTCAAATCCATTTTATTGAGGACGGTTGGGTTTTGCAGATAGTTGGACATCGGAATAGATTATTTGTGAATAATGCAGGTTAGATAACCATTTTGTAGCCAATCCCGTGTACGGTTAATATAATTCTGGGATCGTTGGAGTCGTTCTCAATTTTCTGACGCAATTTCAGAATAAAGTTGTCGATGGTGCGGGAAGTCGGCTGATAATCGGTTCCCCAGATGGTATCCAGTAAATCATCACGGTCAACAGTCTCATTTTTATGGTTGTAAAGATGATGCAGGATTTCAAATTCCTTGTGCGACAATTTCACGTCAACCCCTTCTATAGAAGCCGTGTAAGTAGAAAAGTTGACAAGCATATTACCAATTTGGTGGTTTTGGTCTTCCGGGGTAACACCATCATTGCCTGCCCTACGCAGTACGGCCCGGATACGTGCCAGTAGTTCACGCAGACTGAAGGGTTTGGTGATGTAATCATCGGCACCAAATTCCAGGCCCAACACTTTGTCGATTTCTTCGGCTTTGGCAGTGAGCATAATAATCGGGGTCTTATTTCCTTTGCTGCGGGCTTCCTTACAAACATCGAACCCCGACAATTCGGGCATCATTACATCCAGGAGGGCCAGGTGAAACTTGTTGGTCATCAGTTTCTTCAGGCCTTCGGTGCCGTTAGTGGTTGTTTCAATCTCATAGCCTTCAAACTCCAGATTGTCCTTGAGTCCCTGAAGCATCGGCAGTTCATCTTCAGCAATTAATATTCGGATCATGGGATATGTTTTTTACGAATTATTTTTACGAATTACCGGAAAATAAAGTCTGAAGATACAGCCCTGACCTGGAGGACTACTCAGGGAAACTTTCCCTTTGTGTGCTTTTACTATTTCACTGACAATGGAAAGTCCCAGGCCGGTTCCTTTTATCTGGTTGGCCAGGTCACCGGAGGTAACCCGATAAAATTTGTCAAAAACCTGTTTTTGCTTTTTCCGCGGAATGCCCGGACCAAAATCTTTTACTTCCATAAAAGCATAGTTTCTGACCGTTCCGGTTTTAATTTCAATTCGTTTCTGTTCGTGACTGTACTTAACCGCGTTGTCAATCAGATTGATCAGGGCATCGGCAATCCGGTCCTTGTCGCACTGTATCTCAGGTATGGAAGACGCCGGCTGAAATTCAATCTCAAAACCTTTGTTTCTGAGATGAAACTCATAGGTTTCCAGGACATTGTGAGTGATGGTGTTTAAATCGCAGCCGGAAAAATCAAATCTTTGCTTACCGCTTTCGAGTCTTGAGAAATTCAAAATTTTATTTACCATATCGGTTAGCCTCATTGTCTCACCTCTGATAACTGCGTAATATTCCTTTATTTTTTCCTCTGTTTTGACACGCCCCATTTCCAGTGTCTCGATGTACATGCTGATGAGGGCAAGGGGGGTACGGATTTCATGAGATACATTAGAAATAAACTCTGACTTTATCTGTGCCAATTGGATTTCACGCTTTACAGAAACAAATAAAAACCAGATACCCAATAACAGCACGAATAAAACAATTGCCATTAGAATGATTCCCTCTTTGATGCGTGAAGAGGCCAGGTCGCTGATGGTTTGACTTTTTAGGTTTATTCCGATTTTTACATTTGGCAAAAACCACATATCTCCTTCCTGATCGAAAGATTGAACAACTGAAGCGTCTCTTTCACTGGAAAGAAGTAGTTCGCCTGTACCTCTGTAAACAAGGTCAATTCGAAAGTTTTCATGTGCAATGGCCTGAATCCTGGAACCGATTTGGTTTTTCAGGAAAAGGCTCGGGTTTAAATCTATAAAAATCAGATTCAGGTTTTGTTTTTGGTCCTTCGCCGCAAATGTGAGCAGAATGTTTTCTCCGGACATGGGAATAGAAATTATTTTCCGGTACCCTTGTTGATAATAGGTTTTCAGTTGTTCCAGTTCCTCCTTATGTTCGCGGAGGCTGTTGTTGATGGCACTAATAGTTTCCTGCTTGTTATTTCCTACGAAAAGGGTTCTGTATTCTTCGTTCTCGTTAAGTGAAAAAATGCCGTTGATGGAATTGTTTTCATTGGTCAGTTTTTCAAGTCTCTCTGTGTTAGATGGGTATTGGAGCCAAAGCTCAATTCGTGAGGCCCAGTTGTCGGCAATATCCTGGGCATAGGAGTTTACGGAAGAGACAATTGTTTCGAGTTGTTTTTTATAAACAGTGCTGATGAGTTCCTCGTTGTCGTTGATACGGGTGTATTCGTAAATAGAAGCAATAACAACCGGGAACAGCAGCAGCACTATCATTACAGCTAAGATCTTATGCAACTTTGCCATTCGGAAAAATAAAAGATTTGGAAAATAAAACTAAAAAAACAAATCGGTTTATTGTCCATGCAAGAATAAAAAATGGAAAATGTTTACGAAATTTCCTAATGACGGGTCAGATTTGGTTTTTCCAACTCATTATTGTAATTCATTTTGTGCGAATCAAGGTAAGCGGAAAGATCCTCCAGCGACGGATTTAATTTACTTTCCAGGCATTTTCCGTTGGCCAAGAAATAAAATGTGTTGTCCCAACAATTCCTGGCTCCGTTGAAGTGTTCTTCTTTCAGGATAAATACACCGTTTTCATATTTCAAAACCTCCATCAATTTGGTTCGGTTGGTCTTTTGGTTGAACCGATAAACCGGTGTTCTATGAAATAAATGGCCATTGTTAGAATACCTGACAACTTCATTAAGGTCAACTTTTTTTGAGGAGCCGTCAGCGAGGGTGTATTTTAATTTCGAGGTCCCCAGGTGAATTCCTGAGCAATAAATGGTATCCGTTGTTGTTACCACATGATTCGGTACCTGCCCCTGAACTTTTGCAACATTTATTCCGATAAGCATTGCAATAATAGTAAGCGCTAAAGTTTTCATAACCTAAAATTTTAAGTGAGTAAATTGTGGTTTATTTTCAGAAACAAATGTAAAGCGCCCCGTATTTATTGGTGTCACTTGAGTTTCAGATGATGTCATAAGTTGTCATGAAAATGTTGCACATACTGCTTTAAACTACCGCCTTAAAAAAGTTTTCCTGGTTCTGGGTATTCCCCGGTTAGGAAATACAAAAATGTATCCCAATCTGATGCCTTTTGCCTGCAATTATTTATCAATCAGCACTTTTTGGTGGTGTCCCAAATTGTTGCTTCCCAAACGCTTTATCTACATAAATGTAGCATTTGCTAAGATCTGGATTTAGGGTTCAGACTGTTTTTAATTTGCGTTAATGTCTGTTTGTCAAATCGTTGAGATGTGTTGTGTTGGTTTGTCAAAGGGGTATTTTTCTCTTCTGGCACACATCGTGAATCATAGAAAATCAAGGAATAAGGTTTAATACTAATCTCATAAAAATTGGAACTATGAGGAAAATAGCGATTTACGGAAAAGGGGGAATTGGAAAATCTACCACCACACAAAACACAATTGCAGGGCTGGTTGAAGCCGGAAAAAATGTAATGCTGGTTGGCTGCGACCCCAAAGCAGATTCAACCCGGTTATTACTTGGTGGCCTCGCACAGCAAACGGTTCTTGATACTTTACGTGAAGAAGGTGAAGATATTGATATTGATGACATTGTAAAACCCGGATATGGGGGTGTCAGATGTGTCGAATCTGGAGGGCCGGAACCTGGAGTTGGTTGTGCCGGGCGTGGTATTATTACATCCATCAATCTTCTTGAGCAATTGGGCGGATGGGATGATAAATACGCCATCGATTATACTTTTTACGATGTGCTGGGAGATGTGGTTTGCGGTGGTTTTGCAATGCCCATAAGGGAAGGAAAAGCTCAGGAAATCTACATTGTGGTGTCGGGAGAAATGATGGCTATGTATGCTGCCAACAACATCTGTAAAGGTATTCGCAAGTTTGCAGAAGCCGGTGGTGTCCGTCTGGGTGGGCTCATCTGTAACTCACGAAAAGTTGATAACGAGGCCTCTATGATTGAAGAACTTGCAAAATCGCTGGGCACCAAAATGATTCATTTTGTACCGCGCGACAACGTGGTGCAAAGAGCCGAAATTAATCGGAAAACTGTTATCGAATTCGAACCAGATAATATTCAGGCAGACGAGTACCGGGCTTTGGCCAAAGCCATCGACGAAAACAAAGACTTTGTTGTTCCAACTCCCTTATCTATGGAAGAATTGGAAAAACTTCTGATTGATTTTGGAATTGCAAATTAATGTGTGAGGGTGTTTAGAATAATATTTAGAGCATCAGAGAATTTTCGGTTTACACCGGGTATTTAAAATCTGAATAAATATTCAACATCATTCACCTGCAGCAGTCTGTTGCATTTTTAATCCAATAATAAAAAATTCTGGAGGATCTGTTTATGTTAATGATAAGAGCAATTATTCGTCCCGAGAAATCGGACCAGGTAATGAAGGCATTGTTTGAAGCCGGTTATGTGGCTGTTACAAAAATACCTGTTGTAGGACGAGGAAAACAAAGAGGTATCAAAATTGGCGATGTTACCTATGATGAATTACCTAAGGAGTTACTGATAATCGTTGTAAAGGACGAGGATAAGGATTTCGCTGTAAACACTATTATTGAAGCTGCACGCAGCAAGCCGGAGGGCGCTTATGGTGATGGAAAAATATTTATTTCCCCTGTTGAGGAGGCTTATACCATTAGTCGGGGAGTCAGTGAATTGTAATCTTAAAAAACCGAAACTATGAAGTGTGTAATGGCCATCATCCGAATAAATAAAATGAACCAGACCAAGAAAGCCCTTCTGAATGCCGGCATCACATCCATGACGGCTACCGGAAATGTTTCGGGAAGGGGGAAGGGATTGTGGGATGCTAAGGTGCTTGAAGGCGCCAGGGAAAATAAGCCTGAAGCCATAGAACTGCTGGGAAAAGAACCGCCCATGCGGCCACAAAGAATCGTTCAGATTATTGTGCCGCAAAAGATGGTTAAGAGAGTGGTGGAAATCATTATTGAAGCCAATCAGACACCTGCTCCGGGGGATGGAAAAATATTCGTATTTCCTACTACCGACGCTATTAATGTCAGAACCGGAGCTCACGGAGACCCGGTATTGGATGTTTAAAATTTGGAAGTTATGACAGACAAGAAGAAAAATAACAAGGTGATACCCGATCCTGCAGCTGCTATTGAGGAGATTGTTTCGAGATATCCCAAAAAAGTAGCCAAGAAAAGGCAGAAAGCTATGGTGATGAATGACCCGGAACAAAAACCGGAAATTCAGGCCAATGTGCGCACTGTTCCTGGTATCATAACCCAGAGAGGTTGTACCTATGCAGGATGCAAAGGGGTAATTCTGGGTCCTACCCGTGATGTGATAAATATTACGCACGGGCCCATTGGTTGCGGCTTTTACAGCTGGCTTACGCGGCGCAATCAAACGAAGCCCGAGAAACCTACGGATGAAAACTTCATGCCATATTGTTTTTCTACCGATATGCAGGACGAGAATATTGTATTTGGAGGTGAAATCAAATTGAAACAGGCTATCCGGGAAGCTTATGAAATTTTTAAGCCCCATGCCATTAGTATCTTCTCCACCTGTCCGGTAGGGCTTATCGGTGACGATGTTCACTCGGTGGCGCGGGAAATGAAGAAAGAACTGGGTATTACTATCTTCGGTTTTAGCTGTGAGGGGTATCGTGGTGTTTCTCAGAGTGCCGGCCACCACATCGCCAACAACGGAATATTTAATCATGTGATAGGAACGGATGAACCCCGGCGTATCGGGAAATTTCAGATTAACCTGATGGGAGAGTACAATATTGGTGGCGATGCCTTTGAACTGGAGCGTCTTTTTGAGGAGGCCGGTATTACGCTGATTTCCACTTTTAGCGGCAACAGCACCATTCGCAGCTATGCCCATGCCCAGTCGGCCGACTTGAACCTGGTAATGTGCCATCGGTCTATCAATTACATTGCCGAAATGATGGAGGTGAAATATGGAATTCCATGGATAAAAATCAACTTCATCGGAGCCGAATCTACGGCAAAATCTCTAAGAAAAGTAGCCGAATTTTTTGATGATGCCGAACTGACAAAAAAAGTTGAAAGCATCATAAAAAGGGAGATGGGAAAAGTGAAAAAAGTATCCAAAGAGATTCGTCCCAATCTGGAGGGCAAACTGGCGATGCTCTTTGTGGGTGGTTCCAGGGCGCATCACTATCAGGATCTTTTCAGGGAACTGGGTATTACCTCCATCTCCGCCGGATATGAGTTTGCCCACCGCGACGATTACGAAGGACGTGAGGTGATTCCCAATATCAAAGTGGATGCCGATACCCGTAACATTGAAGACCTGGAAGTAGTTAAGGACGAAAGCCAATACCGGGAGGATCTGGTAAAGAAGAAAAAACTGCTGGAAGAGAAAGGCTATAACTTCAAGGAATATCGGGGTATGATGAGCGAAATGGAAAAAAATTCTTTAGTGGTTGATGATATTTCGCACTGGGAATCCGAAAAGCTTATCGAATACTTTAAGCCTGATGTTTTCTGTGCCGGAATCAAAGAGAAGTATGTGGTTCAGAAGATGGGGGTGCCGCTTAAGCAGTTGCACAGTTATGACTATGGGGGCCCTTACGCGGGATTTGAGGGAGCCATCAATTTCTACAGGGAAATGGAACGTATGCTTGCCACTAAAATATGGAAGATGGTTGACCCGCCCTGGAAAGCTGAGCCCGAAATAGTGGGCAGTATGAATATTAACGTTTAATGAAGGAGGAGACATCATGCTATTACGACATACTACCGATAAGGTAAAAGAACGAGAAGGGTTGACCATCAACCCGGCCAAGACCTGCCAGCCAATTGGCGCCATGTATGCAGCTCTGGGGGTTCACGGCTGCCTGCCCCACAGCCACGGTTCACAAGGGTGCTGTTCTTACCATCGAAGCACACTGACCCGTCATTATAAAGAGCCTGTAATGGCTGCCACCAGCTCCTTTACCGAAGGTGCCTCGGTTTTCGGCGGACAGGCAAACCTGGTCAATGCCATCAATACCATTTTTTCGGTTTATGAGCCTGAAATTATTGCTGTTCACTCCACCTGTTTGAGTGAAACCATCGGTGATGACCTGGGACAAATTATTGCCAAAGCCCGCGAAGACGGGAAAATACCTGAGGGGAAGCACGTAATACACGCATCCACACCCAGTTATGTGGGGTCGCATGTAACGGGATATGCCAATATGCTGGAAGGCATTGTGAAGTATTTTGCAATGTCCACTGATGAAGTCAAGCGTCAGATAAACCTGCTGGCCGGATGGGTGGAACCTGCAGATATGCGCGAACTGAAAAGAATTATGAAAGTGATGGGTATAAGAAATGTTTTACTGCCCGATACCTCAGAGGTGCTGGATGCCCCCATGACAGGGAAGCATGAATTCTATCCCCGAGGAGGAACCACCATTCCGGATATGGTCAGTATGGGCGACAGCATGTTTACCCTGGGGCTTGGAGAGTGGGCTACCCGTAGCGCTGCCATTAAGCTGGAGAACCAATGTAAAGTAAAATTTGCTCTTACTGATTTGCCCATCGGACTCTCTGCTTCCGACCGGTTTATTATGGCACTTGCCAAGGCGGGCAGTGTCTCCATTCCTGAGACCATCTCTTCGGAGCGTGGAAAGCTGGTGGATCTTATTACCGATATGCACCAGTATTTTCATGGGAAACGGGTGGCTCTTTGGGGAGACCCCGATCAGTTGATTCCGTTGGTTGAGTTTTTGAATGATATCGATATGAAGCCCGTTTATGTGGTCTCCGGAACTCCGGGTAAAGCTTTCACTAAAAAGGTTGAAGAGATTCTTGCCGAAAAAGTGCCTGAAGCAAAAGTGAGAAACGGGAAGGGTGCTGATATGTTTCTGATGCACCAATGGATTAAGCAGGAGCCAGTGGATCTTTTGATAGGTAACACCTATGGAAAGTACATTGCCCGCGACGAAGGAATTCCTTTTGTTCGGATGGGATTTCCGATTATCGACCGTGTGGGACACAGCTATTTCCCAACCCTGGGATATATGGGAGGCCTCCGAATTCTGGAGAAAATTCTGAGTGTGCTGATGGACAAAATTGATGCCGATAGCCCTGAAGAATCATTTGAGCTGGTAATGTAAGGTTGAGTTATTAATCCTTCCATTCTGGATTCAACGATAAGGTTTTATTCATTTCTGAGAGGTGAGTTAGTGCTATCAAGAAAACTAAGGATTTTCTTGCAAAGACCAGGCAAGGCAATATACGAGGGCCCTGATGGTTAGTTCGTTCGCTCAACGTTTTTCACGGGTTGATTTTTGTTGAGCACGATGGGCCCTCGTTCCGGTCTTGAAGTCTTTAATAAGAAAAGGCCAACTATTGCGTTTTTCTCGTTTTTGAAACAGTCATTTACGAAAAGTAAACTCCCTGATTTCAAAAACTTCGAAAGCCTTGTATTTAACGCTTTCTTATCAAAGCCTGAAAATTTTATGTTTTTTCTTGTGTGAAAGTGGCTTTAAATGGGAGTTTTATTTGGTTTTGTCTGGATTGTGATAGGTTCCAAAAAAACTTCCCTTTCAGCTTCCAGTTTTCGCTTTTATAGCAGTTATTAACAGCTAAGAACTATTAGCCAAGAGCTAAGAGCTATTTTAACCCCGCAAAGCTATGTCTGATTTCCTTAAAGATCGCACCTCCCAGATTGTAACGCTGGAAAATAATGCTCCTGACATTGCCTGTGAGAAGAAAAGCCTTGCCGGCTCAGTTAGTCAGCGGGCTTGCGTTTTTTGTGGGTCACGGGTGGTTTTATATCCCATTGCCGATGCTTTGCACCTGATTCACGGTCCCATTGGCTGTGCGGCGTATACGTGGGATATTCGCGGGGCACTATCTTCCGGGCCTCAGTTGCACCGGCTCAGTTTTTCTACCGATTTGCGTGAGAAGGATGTGGTTTTCGGAGGCGAGAAAAAGCTTTATCATTCTTTGATTGAACTCATCGATACTTATCAGCCCAAAGCAGCTTTTGTATTTGCCACATGTATTGTGGGTGTGATTGGTGATGATGTGGAAAGAATTTGTAAAAAAGTGTCACGTGAAAAGGGGATTGATGTATTGTCGGTCATGTCCGAAGGCTTCAGAGGAACCAAAAAGGACGGATATGCGGCTGCCTGTGGTGCTTTGTCTGCCCTGATAGGTACCGATGACAGTTACCATGCTCCCAAATTCTCAATCAATATTTTGGGTGATTTTAATCTGGCAGGAGAACTGTGGATTTTAAAGGATTATTACAAACGCATCGGGGTAAATATTATTACCTGTCTTACCGGTGACGGGCGAGTAGATGAAATTCGAAGAGCCCATAAAGCGAGTCTGAACGTGGTGCAGTGTTCCGGTTCCATGATGCCGTTGGCTCGGGAGATGAAAGAGAAATATGGCATTCCGTTCAAAAAAGTATCCTACTTCGGAATTGAGGATATGTCGGATGCCCTTTATGAAGTGGCCGGATTTTTTGAGGATGAGAATATGATGGACGCATCACGGGCCTTGGTGGCCGGGGAACTGAATATGCTTATTCCTGCACTGGTTCCTTTCAGAAAAGATCTGACCGGGAAAAAAGCTGCTATTTATGTTGGTGGAGCTTTTAAAGCTATCAGTTTGGTCAAGGCTCTTCGCCTGCTTGGAATGGAGACTGTTGTGGTGGGGTCACAAACCGGAAACAGCGATGATTACCGGTTGTTGCAAAAATTGTGTGACCCGGGAACCATCCTTGTTGATGATTCCAATCCGAATGAACTTTCATCTTTTGTAAAACAGAAAGGGGCCGACCTTTTTATCGGTGGGGTGAAGGAGCGCCCTATTGCCCATAAACTGGGGTTGGGGTTTTGTGATCACAATCATGAGCGAAAAGAAGCACTGGCAGGCTATGAGGGGATGCTCAATTTTGCCAGAGAAGTGCATGCGTCTGTGATGAGCCCGGTCTGGAAGTATGTGAAATAAAAGTCCGGGGTTTAGGGTCAAACCGAATTATTTTCAGGTTCTAACTTCAAACTCAACCCAAAGCAAATAACAAAACGTGAAAATGAAAACCCAGAACTCCTGTCGCATACCCCCTAACCCCCTGAAGGGGGAACTGTCGCCCGCAATCCAAAACCCAGAACCCAACCCAGAGCCAAAAACACAGAACTATGAAAAAACCATTATTATCTCCAAAGTCATCCGGATTTGTTTCTACCCGTAATGCCTGTAAGCTTTGTTCTCCCCTGGGAGGTAGCATTGCTTTCAGAGGAGTTGAAGGGTGCGTGCCTTTAGTTCATGGCTCCCAGGGATGTGCTACCTATATTCGTCGGTATCTGATCAGTCATTTTCGTGAGCCTGTAGATATTGCTTCCACTAATTTCACGGAAGACACCACTGTATTTGGCGGTGCTATGAATCTGAAAGTTGCATTGGAGAATATTACACAGCAATACAATCCTTCTCTGATAGGTGTTTGCACTACTTGCCTGAGTGAGACCATAGGTGAAGATGTTCCTCAGATGCTGCGAATAGTTGAAGTGGAAGCGAATCGGCACTCTGATGGCCCTGCACTGGTGGCTGCTTCAACTCCCAGTTATCAGGGAACCCATATCGACGGGTTCCGGGAAGCGGTTTATTCTTTGGTGCGTCGGTTTTCTTATAAACCTCAACTTCCCGAAAGTCAGAACTCTATAAATCTTTTTCCCGGGCTTTGGTCGCCTGCCGATTTGCGACACCTTAAAGAGATTGTGGCTGCTTTTGAGCTTCGATATACCCTCTTGCCCGATTATAGCGAAACCCTCGACAATCCTGTGTGGGATGATTATAAGCGAATTCCTGCCGGCGGAACTCCTTTACAAGAATTACGAAACATGGGCGGAGCACTTACTTCTATTGATTTCGGTGGTGTTGAAGAGTTGTCAGGAGAGGGATATCATTCCGGTGCTCATTTTCTTGAGAAAGAATTTGGAGTGGGACGAAAAGTGCTGTCTTCACCTATTGGAATAGACCAGACGGACCGGCTGATGAAATTTCTGGCCCACGTGAGCGGAAATGAAATTCCGGATTTGTTCACAGACGAACGGGGGCGACTAATTGATGCTTATATCGACGGGCATAAGTATGTTTTCGGGAAACGGGTGGTGGTCTATGGTGATGAAGATTTGGTCGCCGGACTTACCTCATTCCTTAATGAAATTGGAATGAAGGTGGTGCTGGTCGCTTCGGGAACCGAGGCCAAAAGTCTGAAACGGGCACTTGCAAATGTTTCTATTGATGCCTTGCCGCTAATGGCAGATGCTGATTTTGAAGAAATAAGAGCCTTCTGCCGGGAAAACCCACCCGATTTAATAGTCGGAAACAGCAAAGGCTACAATCTGGCACATGAAGCTGGTATTCCATTAGTCAGAGTGGGGTTTCCGGTACACGACCGCATTGGAGCACAGAGAATTCTTCACATTGGCTACCGGGGTGCCCAGAGTCTTTACGACACCATTGTCAATACATTGCTTCAGCAAAAGCAGGACAGCTCAAGGGTGGGCTATAAATATTTGTGATGATTAATCAACCAAACCGTATCAATTATGCCAGACATTTCAAAACATCCATGTTTTAATAAAGAGGCGCGTCATCAATATGCCAGGGTTCATTTGCCCATTGCGCCACAGTGCAATATAAAGTGTAATTATTGCAATCGGAAATACGATTGCGTCAATGAAAGCCGTCCCGGTGTAACCAGCAATGTGCTCTCGCCCGACCAGGCATTGTTTTATCTGGAGTGTCTGATGAAAATAATGCCCAACCTGAGTGTCGTGGGTATTGCCGGGCCGGGCGATCCGTTTGCACAGCCCGAAATAACAATGGAAACTCTGAAAAAAGTCAGAGCACGATTCCCGGAGATGGTGTTGTGCGTCTCCTCCAACGGGCTCAATATCCTCCCATCGGTGGAGGAACTAAAGGAGTTGGAGGTTACGCATGTTACCATCACTGTAAATGGTATAGATACTGATATTACAAAGGATATCTACGGATGGGTCCGCTATCAGAAGAGAGGATATTTTGGGGCAGAAGCCGCCGGGTTGTTGCTCAAACAACAAACAAGGGCAGTGAAAGCTTTAGTTGCTGCCGGAATTACCACTAAAATTAATATGGTTGTCGTTCCCGGGGTAAATCATCATCATGTGGCGGAGGTAGCCCTTTGGGCCAAAGGACTTGGAGCTCAGTTGATGAATCCCATTCCCATGGTCCCGGTAGAGGGAACTCCTTTCGAGAAAATTCCTGAGCCACAACCCGCTTTGATTAAGGATCTTCGAAATAAGGTGAGTGGATTATTGCCGGTAATGACGCACTGTGCCCGTTGTCGCGCCGACGCAGCAGGCCTGCTTGGCAGGGATAGCGCCGATGCAGCACGTCTTTTGTCTGAAGCCACCCGGTTTGCGGTCACAGACGAAAAGGAAAGACCCTTTGTGGCAGTTGCCAGCAACGAGGGTATCCTTGTCAACCAGCATCTTGGTGAGGCCTCTCGCTTATATATTTTTCGGGAAACGCCCCAGGGCTATAAACTGGTGAATCAGCGAACAACTCCAGAAAAGGGAGGAGGGAACAATCGTTGGGAAGAATTGGGAGAAAGGCTCTCCGATTGCAGGGCTCTGCTGGTTGGCGGGATAGGTCCGAAGCCATCAGAAGTGTTGAGCCGCTCCGGGATACAAGTTGTGGAGATGTCGGGGTTAATTGACCAGGGATTGGATGCGGTATATAAAGGTAAAGAATTACGCACCGTCACTAAGGCAGAGGCCTTCAAGTGTGGAAGCGGATGCAGAGGTAATGCCATGGGGTGTGGATAATATTTTGGACAGTTTTAAGCAATAGTTCGTTAAAACAAGGCTAAACGCAGAGACGCAATGACGCCATGTTTTTATTATTAAAGAATTGGGATGAATAAATGGCGTTGTAAAAGTCACTTTATATCAGTTGTTTAAAAAAGAATAATAGAGGATTGTTAAGAGAGTTCACAAATAATTAATTATAAAAAGAAGCTATGAAAAAGCCTGATTATCATTTTCTTGTTTGCAATTCGTACCGGGTGGCCGGCGACGCCCAGGGGTTTTGTAATAAAAACGGAGCCACCGATTTGGTTCAATACATTATGGAGGAGTGTGCCGATCGTGGACTGGATGCTGTGGTTTCCACCACCGGATGCCTGAATGTATGTTCCCGGGGACCAGTTGTTGTGGTGCATCCTAATAATGACTGGTACGGAAAAGTAGATACCGATGTGGTGGATGACATTCTGGATGCCCTGGAAGAAGGTGGGGCTTCAGAAGACCACCTGATTTCTGAATAACAGCAATAAAAAAGTAATTCAGGGTTTAAGGGATGAAATCCCTTTTGTGAAATGTATGGGATAGTACTTTTTATGCATTAATCTACGGCACAAATGAGACAATTTCACTTGATTGATACCACTTTACGTGATGGAGAACAGGCACCCGGTGTGGTGTTTTCTCTTGATGAAAAAATCGAAGTTGCCTCGATTCTTGATGCGGCCGGAGTCCCTGAGGTAGAACTGGGAACTCCGGCTATTTCAGCCGATGATGTGGCACACCTGAAATGCCTGACTGCCCAGGGATTCGGTTTTAGAAGTGCGTGTTGGTGCCGGGCGGTGGAGAAAGACATAGAGGAGGCCGTCAGAACAGGCGTTGATCAGATTAATATTTCGTTTCCTGTGTCTGGAATTCTGTTGAAAGTGATGAGCAAAGACCGACAGTGGCTGGATAGCGAAATCTCCAGGCTTACATCATTTGCGTTGGATCGTTTTCGGTACGTTTCGGTGGGGGCACAGGATGCCTCCAGAACAAATCCGGAAGAGTTAGTGCGGTTTGTGGAAGCTGTCATTGATGCCGGGGCTCATCGTGTCAGATTGGCCGATACCGTGGGAATCATGAATCCTGTGAGAATTTCTGACTGGTTTCATTCATTTGTTGGTCAACATCCCGGCGCTGAGTTTGAGTTTCATGGTCACAACGATTTGGGGTTGGCCACTGCCAATACAATCACGGCACTTATCAGTGGATGTCATTGTGCCAGTGTTACCGTAAACGGATTGGGGGAACGGGCTGGTAATGCTCCGCTGGAGGAAGTTGTTGCTGCCTTACGGACATCCTGCGATGTTGATTGTGGAATTGATATTAAGAAACTGGTTCAGTTATCCGATTTTGTGGCAATAGCCTCGGGACGCCCATTGCACTTGTCCAAGCCGGTTTCCGGTGAAATGGCTTTTCGTCATGAGTCAGGCATTCACTGCTCGGGCCTTGAGAATAACCGCCTTGCGTATCAACCATTTTTGCCCGAAGAGGTGGGCCGAAGGGAAAGCTACCAGGCAGGTAGACATTCCGGGCGCGTTACTATCCAAAAAATATTGAAAGAGTCAGGAATCGAAAATTTGGCGAAAGAAAAGTTTGAAGAGCTCATGGACTCGCTAAAGCAAAGGTCCTTGGCTGAGAAACGCGGGTTGACGGAGAGCGAGGTGATTGGGATGGCGCGCAGGTTGGCATAATTATAAGAAAAGGAGAGGGTAGTTTTCAGAAAAGCCGGAAACTATCCTCTCCTAAACCGAATTTATTACAAATCACCGCAAATATGATGCGCCATTTGTCCAATTTCTTCTACTGCTTCCCGCAATTCATTTACAGTTTCAGCCGATGGATTTTCCCGCTGGTATTTGTCCACAGAGCAAATTGATTGGATACTCTCATATTTTAGAATTCTTTGCCGCAACTCCGGGGTTATGCGGCAAACCGTTTCCAAAGCATCCATCAGGTCGGTAAATGTGTGGTTTTCAGGCAGAGAGTTGTGAACATCCAGTATGGCCATCACATAGCCCTCGAGCGACATTCCCAGAAGATTGTAGCCAATGTCTGTGTTGAAACGTGATTTTTGTGTTGACCCTGAGGCTTTCAGGTACTGGTCGCCATTGTGCAACCATGTTTTCCAGTTGAGCTCGGTGAGTATCATATAGTCAGGAATTTAATTTCTATTTCGGTCTCATTCTTTGCTGATAAATGGTAGCAATTTCCTTTCTGTATATTGATTGAATTCATCGTCCCGGAACGTTTCAGGGATGAAATTATCCGCTGCTGCTCCTTTTCAGGACATTTTTTGTGAAAGTGGCAGAAGACAACATTGGGGTCATCATCAGAAAACTGCATAAGAAATGCCCCGTGTTCGGGGAATATCAGGTCATCGTAAGCATACATAATATCCAGACCGGTGGCATCTTTAACAATGAATTTTATCTGATCAATGTTTCGGAATTTTATCATGATTAGGTGTTTTTAGGTCATTTCAACACTCTGTTTTCCAGAAGCTTCGGGATTAGAAGTATTTGATAATTAATGGTTTACACGATTCGCCGCAAAGTGTATAACTCTCTCATAATAAAAACTTTGCGTCATTGCGTCTTTGCGTTTATGTTTTT
>NZ_JADQBH010000197.1 GCF_016278715.1 Marinilabilia sp.
GATATGAGTGATTTCTGGGATATTAATCTCTCCTGGTTTGCATTGGTGATTGGTGTTTTATTGGTTTCAGGGCTTTTGTTTTTTCGCGAAAGTAGCCGGGGAGTATTTCTATCGGGAATTGTGTTGGGCGGAATGCAGGTTATTTTGCTGCTTTACTGGCAACTGGTTGTTGGGAACTTGTTCCGAGCCACAGGTTTGTTGTTTTCTTTGTTTATGGCCGGGTTGGCAATCGGTGCTTTGTTGGGCCACCGGAAGGTCGGATTTTTCAAAGCTCGCTATTTTCCCGTTTTGTTGATTGGGTTGTCTATTTTGTCGGTTTTGGCGATTCCGTTTCTTGACGTGATGGGGCACTCCTGGTTTTTTCCGTTGGCGGTATTCTTGCTGGTTTTGGCTTTTGCGGTTTTAGGTGGTGCCATTTTTGTGGCCGGCGTATCTCTTCACAAGGGGAATTATCAGCAGGCAGCAGCCTTTATCTATTTGGGTGATGTGGCCGGAGGTGCTATTGGCTCTTTTCTGGCAGCCATATTTCTGGTCCCTTTTACAGGATTGGTTAATGCCGGCTATTTGCTGGGAATGGCAGTTTTAATTGCCGGATTGTTAATGATGAAACGATTCTGATCCCGATTTGACAGATCTTTTTAACCAATGATGTTTGTCGTTTGAATGCAAGGAGTGCTTTTCCTATTTTTGTAGCGAAGATCGATGTGTATGGATGAATTTTTAAAAGCAAACCGAAAGGCCGAATACGGTCTTGATTTGGATAAGGTTTTTGTTGGAAAAGAAATTGTAAGCCGCTACAATATTAGTGTTGATGAATCTGTTTTGAGTATGTGGAGCGGGTTCATGCCCACAGCCTCTTATCCCGAGAGTAGCCGTGAGTTTGCAGGCCGGTTGGGTTTTCATCAGATTTTTCTTCCCTATGGCTTTTTGCTGAATCTTACTTTGAGTCTGGGAGTGGAGAACTTTGCGCACTCCAGTGTGCTGAAAGTGGAAATGCGTGATGCCTTTTATCTGAATCCTGCTTTCCCGGGGGATACTTTCTCCTGCTCCATTAAAATTACTGATGTTCGGCCGGCAAGAAGAGAAGGGCACACTATTATCGAGTCCTCTCATTTGCTTTTCAACCAAAAAGGAGAACCAGTTTTTTCTGTTACCCGGATTTCTCTCTTTCCTGAAGTCAGTCCGCGAAAATCTATTCCTCCCGAGCGAAAAGCTCCTTATCACAATAATCGTTTTAAAGAGCAGATTCTGGCGCGTACCCGAAGTATTGACATGGAGAATGTAATCTACCAGTTTAAAGCCGGAGATCTGTTGCTTCATCCTTATGTGAGGCCTATCGGAAAGAGTGAGAATCTTTTTTGGGCGACCTATCTCAAAAATACACATCCAAGCCACTACAACTATCAGCGTTACCAGCCGGGGGAAATTGTAATTTCCGGGGGTATTGTAACAGCAATGGTTATCGGCATCGCCGGCCGTGAATTTCGGCAAATACTTATGCAGCAGATTAGTATTGCTTTCCATGTCCACCCTGTTTTTGCAGAAGACAGAGTGGGTGCTTTTAGTTATGTGCGTGAAGTACGACAGATTATGCCGGGATATGAGGAGGTATTTATCCGGACTTTCGGGCTCAGAAATATGGATACGGAACCCGAATTGTCTGATGTTGCCTTCCCCATGGCCTTGTTCGATGCAAAAGTTGAGCGCCCCTCTGAGGTGCGACAAATTATTGAGGAGAAATGTCCGATCCTTAAAGATCGGGTTTGTAGCCTGGTCAACTGGAGTGTTTTAAGGAAAGTAGATGTCTGACCGCAGAAACAAACGTCTTTAAATCCCCGAAAGCTTATGAAGCTTTTGGGGATTTTTTTTGGACGTGCCTCTGATATTTGCCTCTTAATTGAACGGTTTATTACAATACTCTCCCCTCCCTCTTTATTTAAATTTTCGTCACTAAAAAAGCAACGTTCGTCAAAAGTTAAAAATGAAAATTTCTGAAGTTGCTTGCGTTTAGCTAAGTAAAAATGGGGGCGGGAAGCGTTTTTCCTTTTTTCGAAGGAGTTGCTGTTTATCAATAAAATTTGTTCGTTAATCCAAGAAAAACGACAATTAGTCAAAAAAAACTTTAAAATAAATGAAACTTTTATTTGGGCGCAATCGTTAAAAGAATAAAGACGTTTATCAAATGAAACCAATCACTTGTCAAATAAAATTTGATTTTCGTCAAAACCAGGAAACCAATTGAATTAAAACAACCCCCGTTCTTCGAAAAAAAAATGCCCTATGAAAAATTTTTACTCCATCGTTTTAGCAGTTTTGTTCTTCGCACTTGGTGCAGCAGTAAACGGACAAAAACAGAGGAATGAGTTTACCGGAGTGGCTACTGAAGGTAACTTATTGAAGTCAACTACAGTTTATGATCTTATTCGTCTCAAAATAGAGAATCAATACATTTATGACGCTACAGTAATCTATTATTATGATTCATTTACTGATGGATTAGGCCGTGAAGATTCTCACAAGATGTTTAATTCATCCGAAAAAATACCTGAAATTTTTACACGGATCAATAATGAAGCGATGGCCATCAACGGTTTTGCTGCCTTAAACGGACGTAGTTATATTTCGGTACCTGTAAGTGTGCGAAACCGGGTTTACGATGAGTGTACCATTTCGGCCACTCTGGAAGATTTTACTGATGAGTATGATGTTGTTCTTGAAGACAAGGAGTTGGGGCAATATACCAATCTCAGGTCGTCAGTTTATTCTTATACTCCATCTGCATTAGGTATCGAAGACGAGAGGTTTGTTTTACACTTGTCCCGTAGTGCCAGGGTGATTACTTCTGTTGTCGAAGGGTTTGAAAATGAAGAGCCTGTTCTTGTCACAAGTGATTTTGGACAAGTGAATGTTCGTATAGATGAGAATTTACTTGCAGCGCCCGGTCCACAAGCAAGTATAGATGTTTATTCATTAAGCGGGCGTATGGTAACCAGTCGTAAGGCTGCTTCAGGATTTAATCAAATAGAATTAGCGGGTGGCCAACTATATATTGTAAATGTTAACGTTGGTAATCATAGAACCACGAAGAAAGTAGCTGTTCGCTAATTACTTCAT
This sequence comes from Marinilabilia sp., assembly GCF_016278715.1. Classification (GTDB taxonomy): domain Bacteria; phylum Bacteroidota; class Bacteroidia; order Bacteroidales; family Marinilabiliaceae; genus Marinilabilia. Next base: position 3,115 of record NZ_JADQBH010000197.1, read on the forward strand.
AGGGTTACTTGGGTTGTCCCCTCTTCCGGTGGTTACGGAAGAGGGGACTTTTTTATATTTGCCTCTTAAGCTTTTGCAAAACTTTAAAATTCAATTTCTCTTTCGAATGGGATTTCTGTTAAAGTGCAAAACATCAGGCTCCAAAGTTTCTTTAACCTTTAGGGTCGCGTCAAGCCTAAAATATCGCACCAAGTATTACTGATTTTCGTTTTTTATTCATGATAAAAAGCTCATGTAGCTACCGCTATGCCCGCTATTTCTCATTTTGAAAAAAGCAAAAATCAGTTTCAACCTATACCACATTTTATACATACCACTAGTCTTTAATTTCTAACCTTCAGGAAAGAAACGTTTCGGTACCAAGAAATCAGAAATTATCGCTTTAGTGCAAAGAATTGTTTGACTAGTTCACTGCACTCTTTTTCCATTATTCCCCCAATAATTTCCGTTTTGGGATGAAGCGGTGAGGGCGATAATCTTTTATATCCCCTTTTTTTATCGGCAGCACCATAAACTATTTTCCCAATCTGCGACCAGTTTAACGCCCCCGCACACATGGTGCAGGGTTCCAACGTAACATAGAGTGTGCAGTTGTTGAGGTATTTGCCACCCAAATGTTCCGATGCTGAAGTAATGGCCAGCATTTCGGCATGGGCTGTTACGTCGTTTAGGGTTTCGGTGAGGTTATGGGCCCGTGAAACAATGGTGCCTTCACTCACCACAACAGCACCTACAGGAACTTCGTCTTTTTTCAGAGCCTCTTTGGCTTCCTGATAAGCCTGTTTCATAAAATACTGGTCCGTAAAATCAATTTTATCCATATTTTTTAACCTTTTTGAAAAGCAATGTCGCTGTTTCTTTTTTTTCTTTATATTTTCGCAAAGATATTCTAAAATCAAAATTTCTATTGAACCTGGGGCGGTTAATACCCCAAAAATGACAATAATAATGTATAGAACACATACCTGTGGAGAATTAAGAATTGCAGACATTGATAAAACTGTTACCCTGAGCGGATGGGTGCAGCGTGTTCGCAATTTGGGCGGAATGACTTTCGTTGACCTGAGGGATCGTTACGGAATTTCCCAACTTGTTATCAACAATGAGGCTGACGATAAGCTGAGTCAGGACGTGAGGAATCTTGGTCGTGAGTATGTGGTGCAGGTAACCGGTAAAGTTGCTGAGCGCAGTAGTAAAAACAATAAAATTCCAACAGGTGATATTGAGGTGATGGCTACTGACCTGAAGGTGCTCAATACTTCTGACCTCCCTCCCTTTACTATCGAGGATGATACTGACGGGGGTGAAGAACTCAGGATGAAATACAGATACCTGGATCTTCGTCGGAATCCTGCTCGAAAAGCCTTGGAATTGAGGCATAAAATGGCTCTTGAAGTCAGAAATTATATGGATGGGGAAGGATTTATGGAAGTGGAAACACCTGTTCTGATGAAATCAACCCCTGAGGGAGCCCGTGACTTTGTGGTTCCTTCTCGGATGAATCCCGGACAGTTTTATGCCCTTCCTCAGTCGCCCCAGGTCTTTAAACAACTCCTGATGGTTGCCGGATACGATCGCTATTTTCAGATTGTGAAATGTTTTCGCGACGAAGATCTGAGGGCTGACCGTCAACCTGAGTTTACTCAAATTGACTGTGAAATGTCGTTTGTCGATCAGGAAGATATTTTGAATACTTTCGAAGGTATGACCAAGCATTTGTTTAAGTCGCTGCGGGGCGTGGAAATGGAGGGGGATTTTCCCCGAATGCCTTATGCCGATGCCATGAAATATTATGGTAGCGATAAGCCGGATATCCGTTTTGATATGCGATTTGTTGATTTGACGGCTGCAGCTTCCGGTAAAGGATTTAAGGTGTTTGATGATGCCGGGTATATTGGAGCCATTTGTGCTAAGGGATGTGCAACATACAGCCGTAAGGAACTGGATCAGCTCACCGATTTTGTTAAGCGGCCCCAGGTGGGAGCTCAGGGACTGGTATACGTTAAATACAATGAGGATGGTTCTTTTAAAACATCTGTGGATAAATTTTTCTCTGCCGGAGATTTTAAAGCCTGGGTTGATAGGTGTGGTGCAAAACCGGGTGATTTGCTTCTGATTCTTGCCGGCTCAGAAAAAAGAACACTGACTGCGCTTTGCGAGTTGCGTCTGGAGATGGGAACCCGCTTGGGGTTGAGAAATAAGAATAAGTTCGCCCCTCTTTGGGTGGTCGATTTCCCTTTATTGGAATGGGATGATGAAACAGCGCGTTACTATGCCATGCACCACCCGTTTACTTCGCCTAAAGAGGAGGATTTTGAACTACTCGACAGCGAGCCCGGAAATGTTCGCGCCAATGCCTATGACCTTGTGATAAACGGGGTGGAGATTGGTGGTGGTTCCATTCGTATTCACAACGATGAGCTGCAACAGAAGATGTTTAAGATTCTTGGATTTACAGAAGAGGAAGCTGAGAATCAGTTTGGCTTCCTGATGAATGCCTTTAAATACGGTGCACCTCCTCATGGTGGGGTGGCTTTTGGCTTCGATCGTTGGGTTTCATTATTTGCCGGCCTGGATTCTATCCGGGAAGTGATTGCTTTTCCGAAAAACAATGCCGGTCGTGATGTGATGAACGATGCTCCTTCAGCCATCAGTGATGCACAACTCAATGAGTTGAGGCTGGAGCTGAGAAAGGAAGCTGCAAAAAAGGCTAAAGAGGAGTAACAAAAAAGGAATCATTTTGCCTCAAAGGAAATTGGTTATTGCGAGTGGCTACCCCCAAAAATTTGGAGATACAATGTATTTATGACAGAATTGGCCCGTCGCCGCAGGGGGCAAACTTTAATAACTTCGGGATTTTAGCCCGGAGTAAGCTGGGCAAATGAATCGGTCCCCGAATGGGTATCAACTATTAATGTTTTGATTTTTTGGCTATTCAAAAAATCTGTTCTTGCGAGTGAAACGAAGCAAACTAAATTTTTACTTGTTAATTTCCCGGGACAATATTATTAAAAAAGGCGTTTCTTTATCGGAAACGCCTTTTTTAATGCAGAAAAATATTTTTCTATTTCATAGCATTACCCAGTAGTTCCCGTTTGTTGACCACCGGATTGGCATACATTTCAAAGAGTGTTTTTCTTAAAAACTCTCTGTCGCCTTCAATGCGTTCGAGATGTTCTTCAATGTATTGGAGAAATATTTCTTTTTCCTCAGTCGAATACATATTGCTGTATTCATCGGTAGCGTTCAGCATGTCCCAGGCAATCCAATTGCCGGGCCACAAGCGATAGTTTTCATGCACATGCTTATCTATCAAGCCGGCAAGAAATTCTATTTTTTCATTCTTATTTTCGATGTCTTTCAAAACATCCAGTTCGTTATTGATTGGCTGACCAAATGCAAAATGAACGCGTCCCTTTCGTCCGCGCAATCCTGCACCCATGTGTTGCAGATCGTCTTCCTGGGTTTTTGTAAATTCCGGGTTGTCTCGCTTTTGCTGAAACTCTTTGGCTTTCAGGTAGTCGCATGGGTCATATTCGTACGAAATGGATACAGGCACAATCTTTAATTGTTTAAAGTTTTCTGCCACAGATTTATCCTTTCCGCTGATGTTAAGCATTTTAAGAAGGCTGAGCTGAGTGCGGTCATTGCCATCTTTGGAGCGGCCTTCCCGCTGGGCTATCCAGATGCTGTGCCCTACTGTTGTAATGGTGTGCCGAATGTATTTGGACAACAGTGTGGAACTTTCCATCATTTGTCTCACCGGAAGATTGCGTTTTACAATAAAGGTGCGATTAAGCTTTACCAGATCGGTTATCCATGGATAGATCAACAAATTGTCGCCAATGGCAATTTCGGTGGTGTCGAAATTGTTTTCAAACATGATCACATTTAAAATTGCCGGATCCAGCACTATGTCACGATGGTTCGAAATGTAAAGGTACGACTCTTTAGGATCCAGTTCATCCAGCCCTTCCGAAGTGACCTCCTTGGTAGTGGTTTTGATAATTTGCTTAACATAGGGAGAAATAACTTCCTGCTGAAACTGTCGAATGCTCTTAATTTGCATCATGCCGTCAATGAATCTTTGAGGCGACAATTCCGGGTAAAGAAATCCAATGAGTTCTAAGAATGAAGTTTCATTTTTCAGACGTTCAAATACCTGTTGAATTTCATGGTCCTTATAAGGACGTATCGATTCAAAATCCAGTTCTTTGGCCATTTTTATTTTTTTGGTTTGGGGCAAAATTACTTTAAACAAACCGGTTTTGGAAATTAACGACGCGTTATTATCTTCTTGAGGGTGTCGGGAAATATATAGTTTTTGTAAAATTTTCTATTGATGACCGTTCAATATGTCCCAGTATTCCATGGCTCTACGGGTATGCGGTATTACAATGGTTCCTCCGACAATATTGGCTACCGAAAAGATTTCCATCATCTCTTCTGTTGTGATGTTTTGTTCGAAACATTTTTCCAGATGATATTTGATGCAATCGTCGCATCGCAACACCATAGAGGCTACCAAACCTAACATCTCCTTGGTTTTTGTAGGTAATGCTCCTTCTTTGTATGTGTTGGTGTCCAGATTAAACAGTCGTTTGATGACAAGATTATCCTGAGACAGGATACGTTCGTTCATTTTTGAACGAAATTCTCTGAATTCTTTTATTTGATCTGCCATGATTCTTTTTTTAAGATTATTCTACAGATATTCCCAGCAGGGTGGCCTGGGTGACTTCTGTGATTCTTACTTTTACAATTTCTCCTACTTTGTGATCTTCTCGGGGAAATACTACTACTTTGTTTTGGGAGGTGCGACCGAAAAATTCCTTGGTCGATTTTTTGGAAACACTCTCAACCAACACTTCAAAAGTTTTTCCGATATCCTGCTTATTGCTCTCCAGCGAGAGTTGGTTTTGTAATGTGATGATTTCCTGAAGTCTGCGACCTTTTATCTCTTCAGGCACATTATCGGGTAACTTTTTCTGAGCATAGGTACCCGGACGCTCCGAGTATTTAAACATGAAGGCCGTATCAAATCCGGCCCATTGCATAAGGTCCAGTGTTTGCCCGTGATCCTCTTCTGTTTCGGAATGAAAGCCGCAAAAAACATCGGTAGTAATACCGCACCCGGGTAATATTTTCCGGATGGCTTCAATTCGGTTTTTGTACCATTCTGCGGTGTATTTGCGATTCATCAATTTAAGAATTTTCGAAGAACCCGACTGCAGCGGTAAATGGATGTGCCTGCACAAATTGTCATGTTTAGCCATTACCTTAAGAGTTTCATCGCTCATGTCCTTGGGATGTGAGGTGGTGAACCGAATGCGGGTTTCCGGAAATTCAGCGGCCAGAAAGTCCAGTAATCCCGGGAAATCTATCTCTTTCTCATTATCCTTGTGGAGATAGGAGTTCACATTTTGTCCCAGAAGGGAGATCTCTTTATATCCCTCTTTTACCAAATCGGAAAATTCCTGACGGATACTTTCGGGGTCCCTGCTTCTTTCTCGTCCACGGGTGTATGGAACTATACAGTAGGTACAAAAATTGTTGCATCCGCGCATGATGCTGATGAATGCTGATATTTTATTAGGGCCTAAACGCTTTGGGATAATATCGCGATATGTCTCTGTTGTCGAAAGGTCAACATTGATGGCTTTTTCGCCTTGTTCCACCAGACTTACCAGATTTGGTAAATCCAGATAAGCATCGGGCCCGGCAACCAGATCGGCACCTACTTCAAAAAGTTCTTCCTTTGCCCGTTCGGCCATGCAACCAATAATCCCGATAACCAGGCCGGGATGTTTCTTTTTGATTGCTTTAAGCTCTCTGACTCTTGCCAAAACTCTTTGCTCGGCATTGTCTCGAATAGAACAGGTATTGATGAAGATGGCATCTGCATCTGTGTTACTTTTGGTGGTCTCGAAACCATCCATCTGCATTACCGAAGCCACTACCTCGCTATCGGAAAAGTTCATCTGACATCCGTAAGTTTCGATGTAAAGTTTTTTTCCGTTACTCTCGTAAGTAAGAACACTCTCTGTGGCATTTGCCGTCTGATTTTTTTCTGTTTCCTGGTCTTTCATCTCAATTAATAATATCGATGACAAATTTAATGCTTATCTGCGGTTTCCCAAAAGCAATAGCTCCTTCCCTCATTATTAATGCTTTGATGTAATTGGTAATAAACCAGCTGTTTGGGAGTAGATCTTGTTTTTTGTAGTTTTGTCATTCATTCGTACTACCCAATTGTTCCATAAAGAGTTGAATGAAAAAAATAAATGGGCTAAGTGGCTTATTAATAGATGGTTGTCTGTATTGTTTTTGTTTGCGGTGAATTGTTTTCAGTGGCTTGGGGGGCTGATGGTGGTTGAAAACAAGTAATACTTCGTTAAACTTTTGTAAGCATTTATTTATCAAACATCTATACCTTATTAATGGTTTGAGGTAAAGTGCAGATTATTAGCAGTATAGCAAAATAGCTTAAATCTCATATCTAGCAATCTACCGATCAATTGAACAGATGGAAAGGAATTAATTGAAAAAATATTGAATTATGGCAGGACATAGTAAATGGGCAAATATTAAACATCGAAAAGGAGCACAGGACGCTAAGAGAGCAAAAATGTTTACCCGGATAACCAAGGAAATTCAGGTAGCTGTAAAAGAGGGGGGAGCAGATCCCGAAACCAATCCCCGTTTGCGACTTGCTGTTCAGAACGGTCGTTCGGTAAATATGCCGAAAGATAATATTAATCGAGCCATAGCCAAAGCCTCCGAGGCAGGAGGAGATAGTTTTCAGGAAATATCCTTTGAAGGATATGGCCCCGGCGGTGTTGCAGTATTTCTGGAATGTATGACCGACAACAACAATCGAACGGTTGGGGCTGTCCGTTCCATTTTCAATAAACGGGGTGGAAGTTTGGGCACAAACGGGTCTCTGAGCTTTCTGTTCGACCGTAAAGGTGTTTTCCAGATTGTGAAGAATGAGGAGATGAATCTCGAAGAACTGGAACTTGAGCTGATTGATGCCGGAGCACAGGAAATTGAAAAGGATGAGGAATTGATAATAGTTACAACAGAAATGGAGGATTTTGGAGCGGTTCAGAAAAAATTGGAAGAGTTGGAAATTGTTGTTGAAAATGCCGCCTTGCAGAGAATCCCGAATAACTACAAAGAGCTGGATTTGGACACCGCAAATAAATTTCTGAGAATGATCGATGAGTTTGAGGACAATGACGATGTTCAAAACGTCTTTCACAATCTGGAGATGACCGATGAACTTGCCAATTCTTTTGAATCTGAATAAGAAAACGGTGTTTTGTGCAACTACTTTGGAGCACATTACGTATATTCGTAAAACTCTTGATTTGGAACAAAGAGGTTTTGCCGGCCTTTGCAGGAGGGGCTGATTTCGTGGTAGATGGCTGATTTGACGCAAAGACCGGATTTCCAGATGTCCAGTTTAATTCATTTTAAAAATGCCTGCAGGCTCGTAAGTTCCCCTTGTTTCTGGGAAATAGCGGGTTTTATTCAACCATAACTTTGAAAATATAAACCATGAAACGCGTTCTTGTTCCCATCGATTTTTCTGATAACTCGGTTTTTGCTCTGAAAATCGGAGTAGAACTATCTAATTACTTACATGCATCCTTACGAATAATTCATGTTCAGACTGGACAGAAGTATGCTCCTGAATTTTTAGGAGATAATCCGGAGCAACGCCTGATGGGACAAGCAAAAGCATGGTTGGAGCACCTGATTGAAAAATTCAGTTCGGAATACCGTGTTTACAACGGTGAGTTTGATTTTAAAATTCGGGAAGGCAATGTTGTCAGGGAAATCACCAATCAGGCCCGCTATGATGATGTGAGTCTCATTGTTGTAGGAACTCACGGGGTTTCGGGGGTCGAAGACCGTTGGCTGGGCAGTAATGCTTACCGGTTGGTTTCTCATGCTCCCTGTCCGGTGTTTACCGTTCGCAAGGGAATGAAATGGGAGTTTCCTCATAAGGTGATTTTACCATTGGATCATAATAAAGTTACCCGGAAAATCGTTCCGATAGTAACGGGTTTCGCTAAATTACTCAAAGCGGAAATCAGTATCCTCGCTCTTCAGCGTAAATCAAAATGGATTCTTCCGGGATTGAGTGATATTTACGCAAAACAAGCCGAGCGGTACATCAGGAGTAATACCGATTTAGACGTTTCTGTGACCTCTTTTAAATGGGGTGGTGACGCAAAGAATATTTTAAAACTGGCTCAGAAGGAGTCAGCTACCGTTATTGCCATACATTTAAGCAAAGCGCTTAGCCCGTTTGACAGTGTTTTCAGACCTTTTGCAAATGAGTTGCTCAATCTTGCCGATATTCCCGTTTTGGTTGTTCCGGTAAAGGAATAAAAATTGTAACTTTGCCGGCAAAAGAACTATGGAATAAGATGAGAATAGTAACAGGATTTATGTTTTTTTTGTTTGCAGTTGGGATGAATGCCCAAATGCCGGGAGAATATGGCAATTCCAATTCTGACATTTTTTCCCAACTGGAGCAGGTTAATATTGATGAGGGAATTATTACCATTGAGCAATCGGCGCGGATGAGAGCTCTTGTAAACAACCACATCAGTATGAGTAAAAGAACCGGTGGTGTTGAAGGATTTCGGGTTCAGCTTTATAGCGGTGTGGGAAACAAAGCCAGACAAGAAGCACTCAACGCCAAAGGAAAGGTTTTGTCAGATTTTCCGGAAGAAAATGTTTTTGTTGAATACAGCGCCCCATTCTGGCGTGTCAGAGTTGGAAGTTTCAGACATAAACATGAAGCACTGCCCTTGCTTACCAAATTGAAAAAAATATTTCCGGCTTGTTATGTGGTAAAAGTTGCCGATATTCCCTTAAGAGCTTTAGAATAAACCAGGCCCGCTTGCGAATCAAGCGGGCTTTTCTTTTTGCAAAAAACATTCAATTGGTTTCCTTTTATTTTGAATTGAGTTATGAGTGATCAGATTAAACATGAATGTGGTATTGTCCTAATCAGACTGTTGAAACCTCTGAGTTATTATCAGGAAAAGTACGGAACGTGGCGTTTTGGCCTGAATAAGTTGTACCTTCTGATGGAGAAGCAACACAACAGGGGACAGGATGGTGCAGGGGTGGTTAGTTTAAAACTGAATCAGCCGGCCGGTAAAAAATATCTGTCGCGACAGCGTTCCAACAAAGGAAATCCTATTCAGGAAGTCTTTTCAGATATCCACGATCGTTTTGATACCGTTTATGACCATCATCCCGAGTTGCTCAATGATCCTGTATGGGCTAAGGAAAATCTTCCTTTTGCCGGAGAACTTTATCTGGGACACTTGCGTTACGGAACATTTGGGAATAACAGCATCGACTATGTTCATCCGGTGATGCGCGAGAATAACTGGCGTTCAAGAAACCTGGTTCTGGCAGGTAACTTTAATCTCACCAATGTCGATGAAATCTTTAAAACACTGATTGACTTAGGTCAGCATCCAAAGGATTACACCGATACGGAATCAATGCTAGAGAATGTAGGACATTTTCTGGATGAGGAAAACCAGATGCTGTTCAGACAATTTAAGAATGAGGGGTATTCCAACAAAGAGATATCAGCCCTGATAGAAAAAAATCTGGATGTTCGGAAAGTATTGGAACGTTCGAGTCGCCGATGGGATGGAGGGTATGTTATTGCCGGCCTTATCGGACATGGGGATGCATTTGTGACACGCGATCCGTGGGGGATTCGACCGGCCTCCTATTATACCAATGACGAATTTGTCGTGGTGGCATCTGAGCGGCCTGTGATACAGACTGCTCTGAATGTGCGGTCCGTTGAGGTGAAAGACCTTAAGCCGGGACATGCACTGATAATAAAAAAAGACGGTTCCGTTTCGGAGGAGATGGTGAACGTCCCCCAACGAAAGACTTCCTGCTCTTTTGAACGGATTTATTTCTCTCGTGGAAGTGACCGCGACATTTATAAAGAAAGGAAAGAGTTGGGTCGTTTATTGTCTCCCATTATTCTGGATAAAATCAATTTCGATTTGGAGAATGCCGTTTTCTCATACATTCCCAATACTGCAGAGACTGCCTTTTATGGAATGATGGAAGGCATCCGGTCGCATCTTGATGTGGAAAAAACCCGAAAAATTATGGCTTTGGGGAATGATTTTTCAAAGGAAAAAGTCTCTGAAATTTTAAGCCTGGAGCCCCGTATTGAAAAAGTAGCTATCAAAGATGTTAAAATGCGCACTTTCATTACTGATGATAATAGTCGCGATGATTTGGTGGCACACGTTTACGATGTTACTTATGGTATCGTCAAGAATAAAGTGGATACCCTGGTCATTATTGACGACTCCATAGTAAGGGGGACAACCCTGAAACGTAGTATATTAAAGATTCTGGATCGCCTTCATCCGAAGAAAATAATTGTGGTTTCATCAGCTCCTCAGATTCGTTTTCCCGATTGTTATGGCATCGATATGGCTCGTCTTAAGGACTTTTGTGCTTTTGGTGCAGCCATTGAACTGCTTAAAGATTCCGGAAAAGAGGATGTGATTGAAAAGGTTTACCGACAATGTAAGGAACAACAGAACCTGCCTAAGGAGGAGATTGTGAATTATGTGAAAGAGATTTACAGGCCTTTTACTGACGAACAGATTTCTGAGAAAATTGCTGAAATGCTAACACCTGATGATATTGATGCAGAGGTGGAGATTGTCTATCAAACGGTTGATAATCTGCATAAAGCTTGTCCCAACGATAAGGGAGATTGGTATTTTACAGGCAATTACCCCACGCCCGGTGGGAATAAAGTGGTAAATACATCATTCATAAACTTTATTGAGGGAATAAACAGCAGAGCTTACTAGAAAAAAACTTGCAAGAACCGAAGAATGAATGAAGATGGCTGTAGTTTAAAGCACCCCTACACACTCACTACAACAATATTTAAAAGAGGTCATTGCTAGTGGCTGCCCCAATAAATTTGGGACGCAATGTATTAATGAGAGAATTGGCAGTTCCCGCAGGGGACAAACTTGAATAACTCTGGGATTTTAGCCCGGGGGTAAGCTAATTTCTTTGCTCAATGATGTCAATCCCGGCCCGAAGCCAGGTGTAGGCATCCAGCGGGTGATGATTCCTGTATTCCTTGCTGCGTTGGTGTCCCAGCCTCACTAACACTGCATTGTGAGACGGAACCACAAAGATATACTGCCCCAGTATTCCCCTGGCATAAGGGATTTTTTCTCCTTCGAAATCCATTATCCACCAATGTAAGCCATAGTAATCAACCATTTGTGCCTCCTTATTGGTGAGGTATTTAACAGGAGTAGTCATTTCCCGGATAAAGTCTGCCGAAAGAATCCTTTTCCCCATAAACTCTCCCTTGTTAAGAACAATGCTGCCAATTCGGGCAAAATCACGAGGTGTACTATTGAAACAACAATAGGCCTTTTCGGTGCCCTGCCGACGATCGAGCGACCAGAGTGCCGGGGTTTCAGCACCCAATGGTTGCCAAAGCTTCTCAGAAGCATACTCTGCCAGCGACATCCCTGTTGTGCTGGTAAGAATTCTTTCCAGAAATTGTGTGTCGCCGCTTCGGTAATTAAACATGATCCCGGGATGGTTCAGTATCTTAACTTTTTTCATAGTCCCCGGAAGATCTCTGCCGTAATAAGCCCGGGTGGTAATTGAGAAGGGAGAACTGTAATGCTCGTCCCAACCAGAGCCCGAGCTCATGGTGAGCAAGTGACGGATTGTGAGACTCTTACTGTGTGGTCCTTTTAGCCAGGGCAGGTATTTTACGACCTTGTCGTCAAGACTGTGAATGTAGCCGTCGTGGAGTGCACACCCTACAAGCAGGGATACAATGCTTTTGGCCATGGAGAAAGAGTTGGAAATGGTGGTTGCTTCGTGCCCTTCATAGTATTCTTCAAACAGGATGGAATCGTTTTGAATGACCAGCAGCCCGGTGGTTTCCAGTAAGTCAATGGAATCATTAATAGCCCCGGAGGAGGGAGCGTTTTGATTGTAATCGAAGGTTGCAGGCCAGGGAAGAGGAGTGCCGGTTTTTACCTCCCTGTTATCAAATATTTTGTAATCATCAATGTCGGGAGTGAGGTATATGAGTCCCTTTTGCAGATAGTCGGGAAGAAGCGTATAAAGGGCGGTAATACCCACAATGGAAAATATAATTATCCTAAATGCCTTACTTTTTTTGACTTTTCCTGATTTTTTCATCTCTGGGGGTTTGCGTTTTTGGATCACCGGGTTTCCACTCGCTTACTTTTATCTGTTTTGGGAAAGCCATCGGCTTGTATATTGACTTGGATGCCAGGGCTCTCATGCTTTCCTGGATTCCTTCAGTTATGCTGGGATGGGGATAAAAAACCCGTAATACTTCGCTCAGGCTGTTGCCTTGATTGATAAGATGGGCTACGGCTACAATATATGCAGAAGCCTGAGGGCCCGAAGCTCTCATTCCCAGGATGCGCTGTTCTTTATCGTTGCTGACGAGGATCTTCACAAACCCGTGGGTGTTGCGCATGGCGATAGCACGGTTAACCATTAAATTGGAATAATATACAGCTCTGTAACCGATGTTTTTGTCCTGAAGGGTCTTTTCGTTGGCTCCCACTGCTGCTACTTCCGGTTTAAAAAACATGAGGGTGGACATGTTTGAGTAATCGGGCAGGTAACTGATGTTTTTTGCAATGGCTTCGGCTGCCAGTCGCCCCTGAAATTCCGCAACACTGTATAACTGGGCATGACCGGTAACGTCTCCTACGGCATAGATATTTTTGTGTCCGTTGGTATTTTCCACATTTCCGTATTCATCTACAGGGATGAGTCCTCTTTTGTCAGGGGTAACGCCCAGTTCCTGAAGTCCCAGATGCTTAGTGTTTGGCTCCCGTCCAATGGCTATTAGGGCAACATCCACATCAATAACTCGGCTGTTTCCTGCATCGTAGTCGAGAACTATTTCCAAATGACCGGGGTGTTCCCGAATACACCTTAACTGTGCTGTGTGGTGAACCGTCACACCGTTTTCTTCCAGATTGCCGGATACAAACTCACTTATGTCGTCATCCTCATAGGGAAGTACCCGGTTCGATCTGTCGAGAAGATGCACCTGGGTTTGATTGAAATTGGAAAAAATGGTGGCAAATTCACAACCTATAATGCCCGAACCAATAATAAGCATGCGTCCCGGGAATTTGGAAAGGGAGAGAATATTGTCGGAGGTTATAATTCGTTTGCCGTCTGTTTTTACGCCCGGCAATTGTCGGGGATGGGCGCCGGTTGCAATAATGAAATATTCTCCTTTGACGGTTAGCAACTTCCCTTGATCATCCACTTCAACGGTGTGGGCGTCTTTAAATTTTGCAAATCCGGTAATCAGACTGATGGTGCCTTTTTGAGATAAATGAGAGAATGTCTCAATCTGGCTTCGCATCTGGTATTGCTTTTCCCGGGCAGCCTCCAGTACTGTATTGCGAACTTTGCTGTAGTCCACGCTCAGAGCACTGGCACGATAGCCTCTGTCGATACGTGCTGCCACTGAATAATCCATAGACAGTTCATACATCGTTTTGGAGGTTAGCACTCCATTTATGATACCGGCTCCGCCGATATGGCTTTTTTCGATGAGACATACTTTGTTCCCAAAGTCGGTAGCTCTGTTGGCGGCTGCAAAACCGCCCGGGCCACTACCTATAACAACAACATCAAAAGTATAATTATCTGTAGGATTTGTCATTCACAAGAGGTTTCATTTGTGGGTATCGTAAATTGCTACCACGTTTTGACATAAGCTTCGGTCTCATTATATCAAAAGCTTATCAACCGACTTTGCTACTTTTGTTCTTTATCCAGGTCGGGATTGTAAGTATGAACATGGCGGCTTATCTTGGCTTGATAAAGCTCCTTTATGGTGA
>NZ_JADQBH010000202.1 GCF_016278715.1 Marinilabilia sp.
CCATCAAGCCAAAGAAGAGATACACATAAAAGTCTCCCAAGCCTCTGTACCCGTAAGGGTTACGCCCCACGGTATAACGAATGGCCGCAGCGATCGCAGCAACTCCCATCAGAAAGAACACAAATGCATAAAGATGGTCTCCTTTAAGGGAAACAAAAATTAGTGACAAACCGGAAATTAACGCCAAAAGGGAGGTGGCGACCACTGCCCGTTTCATCTGCTTCAGGGAAATAATGCCTTGCTGTATTGCTCGCTGGGGGCCCTGACGTTCGTTATTGTCGGCTCCGGACACTGCATCGCCGTAATCGTTGGCGAGATTAGAGAGGATTTGCAGAAACAGGGTCGTCATTGAGGCCCATATAAGAACAGCCATTCGGAACGAATTGGAATCGACGGCCAGGAAAGAGCCCATGAAAATAGTCGATAGTGCCAGCGGCAAAGTTCTGAGTCGTAATGATACAATCCATGCTTTTATATTCGACATAATTGATTTTTAAAATGAATATGGGTATCTAAAATAACAAAAACGGAGTGGAAACGTTTTCGGATGCCAAAATTACTGTTTTTTTGGAGGAAGATATGCAATCGGAGACTTTGATTGTTGAATTTAGCTTTTTGCTCTTACATTCCGATACGCGTTATTATGAGCCCGCTAAGAATTTATTGCTATTTCAAGCCAGTCTATTTTAAATAAAGAGAATTAAGAATCGTGAAAATCTTTGCGGGATAGGGGTCTCTCTTTCAGTGGGTCAGTGGGTGAGCAAAAGCGGAAAACCCAATAACCCTAATTTTAAAAATATACATCTGATTCAGAGATTTTTGCAAAATTTTAACGGACTATTAGCGTATGAAACGAAGCAAATTGAACGGTTAATATGTAATTTAGCGGAAAATCGTGATAAATAACAAAAACCGGTAAGGGTTTTTTGCTGGTTTGGTGTCATTAATGTGATTGAAACAAACAAAATGGAATTACCACGATCGGAAAAAGAGATTATTCGACTCATAGCCAGGAGTGATGAACATGTTTTTGAACAGCTGTTCCGGTCGTGGTATGCCCGCTTGACGTTGTTTGCTTTTAAATTTCTGTCGGACAGGCAGGAGGCTGAAAGTATTGTACAGATGGTATTTATAAAGTACTGGGAGAAACGGAAAGAGCTAAAGATTGAATCGTTGAACAGTTATTTGATGACTGCTGTACGCAACAGTTGCCTGAACGAATTAAAGCGAAGACCCCATTTTTATTCTGTGGAAGAACAGTTTAACCTGGCTGATGAGACTGATGATGACGGATTTGATGAAGAGCTGATGGAAAAAGTTCAGGCGGCCATTGATGAAATGCCGCCGCAACGACAAAAGATTTTTAAAATGAGCCGGTTTGAGGGGGTAAAATATAAAGAGATTGCTTCCCGTCTTGGCATTTCACCAAAAACAGTGGAGGCCCAGATGGGAAAAGCACTAAAGACGCTGAGGGAGATGTTTAATCCCCGGAGCACCAAAAAGAGTTTAGGGCAGGGTAATTAACTGATGAAAAGATTTTTGATTATCACTATCCATAAAAACAAAAAGCATTCAATAAATAGTTGAAAATGATGTCGGAAAGAGATAAAAATATTGACTGGGAACTTGCAGCTCGTGTACTGAGCGGAGAGGCTGATGAGATTGACAACGGACTGTTGGAACAATGGCTCAATGCCGATGACGCCAACGAGCAGGAGTGGGAGCGGATAAAGGAGTCCTGGAACAAAGGGGGAAACGCATTATTTGTTCAGCAAACAGACACCGAAACGGCCTGGCAAAATGTTCGCCGGTTCAGCGTAGATGAGGTTACAGACCATGCGCAACGAAGCAGGTATTTTCATTCTGGCAGAGTGCTGGCGATGGCAGCTTCACTGATTTTGATGCTTGGACTTTCGTGGTTTTTTCTGTTAAAGCCCCAGGGTCAGAAATCTGATCTGATTGTTTCCAATACCACCCGGGAGGAGATGGTACTTAGCGACGGTAGCAAGATTACTCTGAACAATCGTTCCAGGTTTTTGTGCCAACAACCTTTTAGCGCGGAGGAGCGTACCGTGCAATTGGAAGGTGAAGGTTTTTTCGATATTGAAGGTAACCGGGAATGGCCTTTCGTTATTCAAACGGACGATGTAACCATTCGTGTGACCGGCACGAAATTTAATGTGCGGGCTTATCCCAACCTGGATGTTACCGAAGTAGCAGTTCTTGAAGGCCGGGTTGAGGTAGTCCCGCCATCCGGGGATGAATTGATTGTCCTCACCGGGGGCCAGACCGCCTGGTTTGATAAGAAAAGCCGCATGTTTTCTATTCGCGAGTCAACAGATCCAAACCTATTATCGTGGATAACCCGGCAAATAAGGTTTGATGAAACGCCGCTGGAGGAGGTAACCGAAACTCTTGAGCGCGTTTATGATGCGAATATTCAACTTGCTGATGAAGCATTGGGCGGACAAAAGCTTACGGCCCGGTTTAGTGACAACTCACTGGATTTTGTTCTTGAAGTGGTTTGTACTACCTTTAATCTTGAAACAAAAAGAGAAGGCGAAACAATTTTTTTGTCGGCCGGAAATGAATAATGCAGTTGAGGAATTGTACCGAAATACTCTGAAGCTTTTAATTTGTTCTTTTGCCCTTTAATTTTCTTGGAAAATCATTAAATAGACCGCTATTCGCAGAATTTTCAAGTTGCTTAAGAACAAAATTGAGCCCATGGAAACCACTTCCGGTTCTGAGTTGACAACATAGAACCTTTTCGGAGCAGGCTCATAATTACATTGTTTAAAACAGACAATTTTTTTCATTATAACCCTTTAGAATGCTGCTCATTAGTTTGGTATATGTGGGACTGATTGCAAAACTTTAAAATTACTAAGTTGTTTCATTTTGTTCTCATTTTAATTGAACGATGGTTGTTTGATGCCAGGAATGATATTTTTTCAGAAATATACAAAGAGGATAAAAGCCAACAGTATTTTACTGAAATACTTGGTGTTGGTTTTTGTATGTCTCCTGCTTTCTTTTCCCACCCTGGGGCAGGAAAATATTCTGGACAGGAAATATTCATTTGGCTACGATAGTATCTCCATTTCTGCATTTTTTGATTCTCTTTCGGTTCGTTACGATATTGCTTTCTCTTATGATGCTTCTCTTGTCAGGGGCGACAGCATTTTTAATGCCCGGGCCGATTCTGTTTTTCTGGATAAATGGCTGAAGAAAAAGCTTAAGCAGGAAGATTTGGAAATTCATCAGATGGATCGGCAAATTATTATTTCTTCCGAACCGGCCCGTGTTACTGTTAAATCCATTCACATTGAGGGTGTTGTGGTTGATTCTGTTAGTGGTGAGCCTATGGATATGGTCAATATAGGTATTCTTGGGAAAAGCCTGGGAACTGCGTCTAATCGTCAGGGGAAGTTTGGATTTTATTTGCCTGCAGAGTATGTAGGAGAAAAACTGGTATTTTCCAGTTTGGGTTACCGGCGCGATTCGTTAATTATTCCTGCGTCAGATACCACTATTGTTGTTGCTCTTGGCGAAACATCGGTGGAGTTGCCCGAAGTGCTGGTGAAGCTTGTGGAGCCGGATATGATCATGAATGAGGTGGTTCGTCGAAAAAAGAACAATTATGCAAATGATCCATTGATTTTGACTGCTTTTTTCAGAGAAACCATTCAGCAGGACGAAAAGTATGTGGATGTTTCTGAAGCGGTGGTTGAAATATTTAAACCACCTTATCATCAGGAATATGCCCTGGAACGCGTTCGTTTTGTGAAAGGGCGCAAGGGGGAGTTTAGCGGCGATATGGAGATGATTGATTTCAAACTGCAGGGAGGGCCTTTCCTGTTTAGTCGTGTGGATATTGTTCGCCAGGGTGGTTTTTTGCCCGATGCAACCGGAAATTCTGTGTACAAGTATTTTTTTAAAAGGATGGATTATGACCACGGACGTCGGGTTTTTGTGGTAGGTTTTGAACCACACAACGATTCCGGAGAATTGCTTTATGAGGGAGAGATTGTGGTGGAGGAAAAATCCTTTGCCATTGTAGGGGCCACCTTTGAAATGACCAATAAAACCATCCGGAAGAGTCGGGAATACCTGATCCGGCGCGATAGTCGTCGTTTTCGCACTAAGCCTTCTTTTGCACGTTACCACATCGACTACCGCCCCTTGAAAGACAAGTGGGTACTGAACAGTGTCAGGGGGGAGGTGAATATGAAGGTAATCGACCGTAAGGAAAATTTACGCACTGTTTTTAATACAGTTTCTGAATTGCTGGTTACTGATTTAAGACCGGGAGAACGGAAAGAATTTAGATGGAATGAGTCTTTCCGTGCCGACTATATTCTTTCCGACCAGATTGAGTCGTACGACAAGGATTTTTGGTCCAGATACAATATTATCAGTCCTGATGAATCGGTGGAGAAGATTTTTGAGAAGGAGGAGTAGGTTTTATTTGATGGCACGATTGACCGGAGAAACTTATTTTTTGAAATAGGATTGCTTCGTTCTGTTTGCAATGACACCGCCAACCCCCAAAAGTCCGCAATGTCCTATCATTGCGGGTGGCTACCCCAAAAATTTTGTGGCACAATGTATTTATTACAGAATTGGCCCGTCCCCGCAGGGGGCAAACTTGAATACCCCCGGGATGTTAGCCTGGGGTAAGCTTGACTGACTGACAAATGAATCGGTCCCTGAATGGGGGTCAATTATTAATGGCTTGATTTATTGCCTGTTATAAAAAAAACTATCACTGGTTACGAAGTAAAGCAATCTCAATATTTTAACCGAAGATCAGTGATTTACTCATATAAGAAACATAAGAGGGAAAATGGGTGAACCATTTAAGCCGTTTGGGTTTTTAACAAAATAGTGGGATGGCCAGACTTCTTGCAACACAATACTAAGATGTAACTTTCAGGAGATTCTGGTTTATTGGAAAACCATGAGGATGTGTGAAAATGAATTTCTGGTTTCGTTGGAGAGTTGTACTATTGAAAAAAAGCCAAACTTATCAAATGATAACGGCGGATCAGAATCCGCCGCACCTATGTTGTTTTAAAATCAAATTTTAAGCAGGAAAGTAAATTTTCCTGAATTACGCACAATGCTGCTGAAGGTAACTGAGTGTGGAACCTACCGATTGCAGATGCGTCATTTCTTCGTTTTTAACGTTTACTTTGAAGCGCGTTTCCAGGTAAAACAAGAAACAGGCCATATCCACATCATCCATAAAAAGATCCTCGGTTAATGATGCTCTCTCATCAATTACATTGCGAGGTATACCGGTCATTCTGAACACCTTGTACAGGTTACGTCTAATTGATTTTGCATTCATAAGGCAACTCTCTTTTTGATGGTTTAATAGTATGACAACTGAAAAAGAGGTTGCACGTATAGAATGGATTGATTTTTTTCAAATAGTCAGAGACATGTTTTTTTCTTCTATCATTTTCCGCATATTGATAAGAGCGTAACGCATACGTCCCAATGCTGTATTGATACTTACATTGGTTTCTTCAGCAATTTCCTTAAATGAAAGCCCGAAATAGTGACGTAAACGAATCACTTCCTTTTGCGAATCGGGGAGCAGTTCCACCAACGACGCCACTTCACTGAGCAGTTGCTCATGCACCATCTGGTCCTCAATGGTTTGGTCGGAATAGCGTGAATTGTTGAGCAGATCATAGCTGTGCTGGTCGTTGGAAACTATCTGCTGATTCTTTTGTTTCCGGAAGTGATCGATGATGAGGTTGTGCGCAATGCGCATTACCCAGGAGGTGAAACGGCCGTTTTCGGCATATTTGCCGGCTTTGAGCGAATGAATCACTTTTACAAATACGTCCTGAAAGATGTCCTCTGCCAAATCGCGTTGCCTGACCATCAGAAAAATGAAGGAATAAATGCGCTGATGATGTCTTTCAATCAATAGATCGATACATCTGGAATCTCCTGATATAAACTTTTTTACAAGCTCTTCATCAGACAGGATGTTCAGTTCTGTCATCATAATTAAAATTTAAAGTTTGCTTGTAAAAATGCGCAATAGGCTTTCGTTTTTTAAGTTAAATGAGGTATTGTGTTATTAATTCGTGGTCTAAATAACAAAAAAATACACAATTTTCCAAATGTTAAATCTTTTTGTTTATTTGTTTTATTTGTCGTTTTACCTCTTTTATGAGTTTGTCTTTAAGCTGAGGGTATTGTGAAGCCTGCTCTTTGAAGGCTTTTTCGGTTTTTTGTGCCTGCTGATACAAGGCAGATGCCTCCATTGTTCCTACGATTCCTTTTAGTGAATGCAGTAAACGTTCAATCTCTTCTGTTTCCTCATATTCTGCAAGTTGTTTCAACCGCATGTCAATATCTGCATAGTCGTGGCAGAACCCCTTGAGCAGCCGGTTGTATAGGTCAGATCGACCCCCCATGCGACGAATTCCTGCCTGTACATCGAGTCCTTCAATTTTAGGAAATTTGTATTCCCTTCCTTTTTCAGAATGTTGCATGATGGCATCGGAATCTTTTGTTTCACCAAATACCAGTCGGTAAATAACTCTGAACAGGTCATCCGGGTCAATGGGTTTGGCCACCAGGCCTGTCATGCCGGCTTGAAGGCATTGGCTTTCCACATCGCCGAGTGCTTCTGCGGTCATGGCAATTACCGGGACTTCATTCCAGCCTTCCATTCGTTTCAACCTGCGGGTTGCGGTATATCCGTTCATGCCAGGCATGTGTATATCCATCACTATCAGGTCGTAGGGGCAGCTGCCGTCATTTTCTTTAGCCAGATCCAGAGCCTCCTGTCCGTTCACAGCCAAATCAGTTTTGATGTTTGCCATAGCCAAAAGCTCGGTGGTAAGTTCGCGATTGGTGTCATTGTCTTCGACCATCAGTAGCTTTAGTGGCTTTTCTTTGAGAAGAAGTTCTTTGTAGTTCTTTTTCCTGGAACCACCTTCTGCTTGAGCAAAATCAGCACCTCCCATTGCATCCATCAGGGTGTCAAACAAGGTAGAATAGTTAGCGGGCTTGTGCATCAATACATAGGAAACTTTATTCTGGGGCCATATATTTTTGAGGTCTTCATCCTGAAATGGAGATGCCATAATAACAAGGTGTTCAAATTTATCGCTGTATTGAACCAGGTCATTGATGGCTTCTTCTCCGGTTTGCGTTATCATTGTCCAATCGACGAAGAGCAACCACAGTGGGGAGGATGAACTAATACTTTCCAGTTTAGAAAGCAGGGATTTGTAAGCACAGGTGCGGTGTACTTTAAACCCAAAATCGGTAAGCATACTTTTCAGGGCGATGGCTGTTTTGGCATTGTTGCAGCCTATTAGTGCCTCATCGCCTTCCACTTCGAAGGCATGGCGCATCTGATCTTTCTTCTGAATAAGCTGACGGTCGATGACGGCTGTAAAATAGAAGGTACTGCCTTTTCCATAATCACTCTCCACCCAGATTTCGCCACCCATCATTTGGGTGATGCGTTTGCAGATGGCCAGTCCAAGTCCTGAACCACCATATTTTCTGGTCGTGGAAACATCGGCTTGTGAGAATGCCTTGAACAGATTGTTTTTTTGCTCTTCTTTTAGGCCGATTCCCGTATCTTCAACGGCAAACAGCAATTCTGTTTTTTCACTTTCCGTTGATTTGAGGCTGATTTTCACATTTACATGGCCTTTGTCGGTAAATTTAACGGCATTGTTCACTAGGTTGACCAAAACCTGTTCCAGTCGCAGGGGGTCGCCAACAAGACTTAGCGGAACTTCGGGTGCGATGTCAAATACCAGTTCCAGATTTTTTTCATTGGCCCGGAATAGTACCATGTCGGCCAGATTCTGAAGTACCTGTTCCAAATCAAAATCGATGTATTCCAAATCCAGTCTTCCGGCTTCAATTTTTGAGAAGTCCAGGATGTCGTTGATGATACCCAACAGGGAGCGTGAGGAGGATTGAATGCGTTTGAGGTAATCGCTCTGTCCACGGAATCCTGATTTCTCAAGTCCCAGATGTGTCCAGCCAATGATGGCATTCAGAGGCGTTCGTATTTCGTGGCTCATACGTGCCAGGAAATCACTTTTGGCACGGGTGGCGGCTTCGGCTGCCTCCTTGGCTTTTTGCAGTTCAATATTGCTCTGATAACGCGCGATCATCAGCCCCATGGTGACGGCAAAAGCTTTAAAGAGCGTCTTTTGCGATTCGTTCCAGTTGGCCGATCTCATCTCCATTCCAAATCCAATGAATCCCCAGAAGGAATCATGAACAAACACCGGAATGATAAGTGCTGAAGTGGAACTCATGCGGGCCAGAAATGATTTTTCACGCGGATTGGCGGAATGAACGTTTATTTCAAGGTCTTTTTGGTCGCTTAGTGCAAAATACCAGGAGGGACTGATTTTTTCGTAGGCAAGGTCTATCAAATCTTTTCGGTGGATGGGTTCCAGTGATGAGTGTTCCCATTCTACGAAATGTTTGAAAAGCAGTTGCCCTGGTTCGTTGCGGTAATTCCGGAATGCAAAGGCGCGATCCACTCCGGCGCCATCTCCCAGTACCCGCAGCGCTTTTAAGAGTGCTTCTTTGAAGTTGGTACTGGCAATCAGTTCTTTGAGCGCTTCAGAGACTCCTTCAAGGAGTTTGTCGCGCATCATTATTTCATTGACAGCATTTTTTTGGGCTGTAATATCAATGATTACTCCCTGGAAAGTTGTTTCACCCGTTTGACGGTCAACTACGGGTAGTCCTTTTTCATACACCCATTTGCGGTTGCCCACCAAGTCGCGAATCCGGTATTCCATCTCGAAAGATGACTGACTATTGAGGGCCTTGTTGAGGATGGCTCTTACTTTGTTCCGATCTTCTTTTTCGATAAAAGGAATAATGGATTGTCCTTCATGGATGAAAGCGTTGATACCGAGTCCGATGATATTCTCGACCCCTCCGCTAATGAACAGCATGGAGCGCTTGAAGTCGCTCAGGCAATGGTAAACAATCCCGGGTACGTTGGTTACGATGTTGCGATAGTTTTCACGACTTCGTTCCAGATCCTGCAATGCTTTGCGCAGATCGGTGATGTCGGTGGAGACTCCGCAGACAGAAATAACATTGCCATTGCTGTCTTTGATGGGGAACTTATTGGAAAGAAAAGTGCGTTTTCCTCTTCCTGAAGGGAAGAATTCTTCTTTTTGAATGGACTTGCTCCCGATCAATACTTCTTCATCATTTTTGAAGAATGCAGCAGCAACCTCTTCAGGGAAAATATCTTTGTCGCAGCGGCCAATAATTCGGTGGGCCTCCAGTCCCAGAGTCTCTTCCATGGGCTGATTGATGAGGGTGTAGCGCCCTTCCCGGTTTTTCACATAAATGAGTGCAGAGCTGTTGTTGATGATGTCATTGAGCAGTTGTCTATTGGATTGCAACTGCTTGTTGGACTGTTCCCTGAGTTCTTCGTCGTGTTTGATTCTTTTAAAATATATAATAGCCATCCAAAGACCTACAATAATGGCCAGTGACATAAAAACAGAAAGCAAAACAAATCCTATCATGACCCAACGCTCCATAGCATGATTCTGAAGGGAGTTGGCTTTTTCGCCGGCCTTTTGAATGCTTTCAGAGCTGCGATCCATCAGTATTTGTACCCGGGCAATTTCTTCCAGTGCAGTTACCAGTTCCAGCATTTCGGACTGATAGCCTGCAAGACCGATTCTGAGGCTGGTTAGTGACTCATACGAAGCAGATTGGGGTGAGACAACATCAGGTGGGGGTATCAGACTGACAATCCGTTTAAAAACGGTATCCACCATTTCTCTGGTGACCACGTGTTCGGGGAAGTTCCACAACTTTTTTTCTATCTCTTTCAGGTGGAGCAACTGAAACATCAGGTCATTGTACAAGTCGGGCTCGCCGTTTCCTTCCGAGTTGGTGGTTATTAACCGTTTGGGAAGTGGCTGTCGGGCGGCGGCAAAAACCTGCTGAAACAGGGTATCCATTTTACGTTCTGTGTCGCTCCGTTTTTTTTTGAGGTTGATGACCACCACCCAATAACGTTTGTAGTCATCCAGCCAACTGTTGACCGCTGTTAGTTCTTCCCGGCTGCTGTTGTTAAGCCTGCTTTCCCGGGCTTCCTGCATAAGAATTTCGATGCCCCGGGTGAGACTGTCAACCATGTGGGTGGAAGTGGTATCGCTTTTTAAAGTGAGATTTTCCGCCTGTATGCGTGAAATATATATTTGCTGAAGCAACAGGTCAACTTTTTCCGTACTTCGCACCCAGTCTTTTAGCCTGGCAATTCCAAAAAGTGTGAACCCGGCAACCAGAACCAGTAGTACAAGATTGAAAAGATACCCGCCAAGTACCTTTTGACTGATGGAGCCGTTTGATTTAAAAAGTGTTATTAATTTTTGGAACATACCATGTCCTTCCTGTTGCTTTAACACCACAAAAATGAGAAAAAATTGTTAACAATCTATCTTTTGCTTCAATTATGAGTTCACAATTTTATTTTAATATTTTTTAGCGGAGCCTGGTTGGCGAAAAGTAATTGCTTCACTTCGTTTGCAGGTGTTTAATTGATATTACTGGTTCGGAGGGGTTTATTTTTGGCTTTACGGAAAATCAACACCCTCCAAACCACCTCGTCGCATCGGAACAGAATTATTTGCCATTGAATAATTTTTTTTAATGGTTTTCGTTTTAGTGAAAAGCTGAATTAGCCATCCTTGGTTAGCCAGTGAGTTGAACCATTAAAATAAAAATTGCTTATGAAGAATTGTTCTACTATGGATTTGGATTATATTATCTCTAAAAGTCATTATTTGCAGGATTTATTGTTGCGGCTGCCCGATGCTCAGATCCGTGAAATGCTTATTTCCCCAAGGAGAGAGCTGGTCGAAAATCTGAAAAAACGAATTCACGCAAGGTTGGAAATGGAAAACTGAGGCAGAGGACATGGGGCATGGAGCACAGTTCAAAAGGCGTGGAGCTTTGAGAAAAGAGCTACGAGCATCCGTCCGTGTGGATTTCAGAATCCTCACGTTTTAAGTCTTCCGGATTTGAAACCCCCCTCGGCAATTGGTGTTATTTTCGGACTGGAAGGGGCTCCAACTAAAAGAAAGAGTGGTTTAATGGAGTTTTCCCGGATTTCAGTTCATAATGATCAATAAGAAAGGTATGAGGCTCTGTAGGTTAAAATGTTATCTTGTTCTAATTCTGTTTCCTATAATTTCAGAATCAGGGTGTACAGCCAGGAATCATATTGATACAGATACTCAGAGCGACAACTATGATTCATTACGGATAGTTCTTGAGAGTGTTTATGATAGCGATCAAAGTATTAGAAAGCAAATGCATGATCCGGTATATAAAGATTCCATTAGGCAGTTAAAGTATATTTCGCAGATGATTGCAATTGACCAAGAGAATTTACATAAAGTACTACCAATTCTAGAAAAATATGGTTGGATTCCTCAAAGCAAGATTGGAGAAAAAGCAAGTGATGCTATATTTTACGTGATTCAACATTCTAGTATAGAATTAATGGAAAAATATTTTTGGCAATTAGACAGTTTGGCATTGCTTGGAGAAGCAAGCAGGAAAAATGCCGCTATGATGGAGGATAGATTGCTAATGGGGAAAGGATTAAAACAAATATATGGGTCACAAGCAACAACGAATCTGCGACCTGATAAATCTCTTGTAATATGGCCGGTTAGTCAACCTGATAAAGTTGACAGCCTAAGAAAATCTGTTGGATTTGAATTAAGTGTTTTGGAAAATGCGGATAGAATCGGCGCAGTTTTTAACCCAAATGAAGAGTTGCCGATAAAAGACCTTCATAAATAAAACAGATTCTAAACGCATATTTATTAAGGTCCGGGAGGGCTATTCGAAGTGGTTTATAAATCCAAGAAATAAAGCAATGTAGATTTAAGCTGGGCTGTTCCGCTTTTCTTGTAAAGAAATCATCCCTCCTGTCTGCATCGGCCTTTGGAGTACTAACAGCTAATAATCCTTATCCTCATCCTCTTTAAGCATGTTTTTTGTAGAAAGCAGGCCACATGCAGCATAGATGTCCTCACCTCTTGAGCGGCGTATGGTGGTTGTCAGGCCTTTTTTGATGAGTTGATCTGCGAACCATTTCATTTTTTCATCAGAAGAGCCACGGAGCGGAGAATCAGGGATAGGGTGAAACCGGATGAGATTAATGCGACACCGTATTCCATTGAGCAGTTTGGTGAGTCCCTTAACATGTGCAGGGGTGTCGTTCACTCCATCGAACATGATGTACTCAAAAGAGATTCTTCTCTGGCGACCAAAATCATATTCTTTTAAAGCTGTGATGACCTCCTCGATGGGATAAACCTGTTCGATGGGCATTAGCTTTTTTCGTTCCTCGTTAAACGGGGTATGTAGACTAATTGCCAGGTGGGCATCGCTTTCTTCGATAAATCGTCGCATGGCAGGTTCCACTCCAATAGTAGAAACATTGATACGCCGTGGGCTCCAGCCCATGCCCCAGTCGGAAGTGAAGATTTCCAGACTTTTCAACACATTTTCAATGTTATCCATCGGTTCTCCCATTCCCATATAAACCACATTGGTGAGTTGGTCGCTTTCGGGAAGACTGATAACCTGGTTGACCATTTCGCCGGCGGTCAGTTGGCCCTGAAAGCCCTGCTTGCCGGTCATGCAAAAGAGGCATCCCATTTTACAGCCAATCTGCGATGAAATGCATAGTGTATGGCGATCGTTCTCAGGAATGTATGCAGCCTCAATGAAGAGTCCTTTGTGGGCGGGATAGAGGTACTTTTTTGTGCCATCGACCGATGCCTGCTCCTTGGAGGGAGCCACACGTCCGATTTCATATTTTTCTTTCAGCTTTGTTCGGGCATCTTTGGAAAGGTTGGTCATCTCATCAATTTCACTTACTCCTTTCTGATAAAGCCATTGGGCCATTTGTTTGGCCGTGAAACCGGGTAATCCGTTTTCTGATGCAGTGACTTTCAACTCTTCCAGTGTTTTTCCAAAAAGCGCTTCCATGATGTGTTTTTTAATTGTAACGGGGCAAAGGTAAGGATAAAAAGCAGAAAAGAGCTGTCGCCGGAATACCCCGAAAGACAGCTCTTTTGATTGTTTCTGAATTCGATGAAGATTTATTTTACATAGGTATCAAGGCCAATGTAACCTTCAAGTGATTTAAGATAATCAGCCGATTTAAACTTCTTAATGTTTTGCTCGGCAAGTTCAATGCTCGATTTGATATTTGCTTTTACTTCAGGTTCAATGTTTTTCCAGTTTACGAGGTAATCACGTAAATATTTCAGATGTTTCTGCCACAGGCTGATGTCACCCAGTTGCTTGTTCGTCAGGCGCTCGTGGTACCAGTCACTGGCCAGCATATTTTCCAGGGTAAACATCTTTCTGATTTCCGGATCGTCAATGGTTTTGCCATTGTACTCACCATAAGCCATTGTATGAAGAATTGCTTTCAATGGAGGGACCGCACCTTCCACGCTGCCATCTTCAAAATAGCTTGTGGCCACTCGTTGTTGAGCTTCCACAATGTTGTTTATCCCGTCAACAAAAACATCCAGATCCTGTGTTTCGGGTTGTAGCATTTCACTGTTAAATACTGCATCCGGATTTTCAAAGACACGCCCCAGGAAAGTGCGGGTAAACTTCCCATTTATCCGGTAACCCAGACGTGAAGCTAGGACTTTTTCACCATTATGCTCAAAGTCTTCCAGTTTTTCCAGGTAATTGTGTTCTTTCAGGAATTCCGGGTCTGCCTCTTCAGGACTCAGTCTGCTCCATATTTCGGGCACCAGCAGGCTGATGTCGTGATCCACGCGATAATATGGACCGATGTGTCCTGCTGCAGTGGTGAAGCCCGCATAGCCTGTAAGAATGAAGGAAACCAATGCGTTATTGAGGTCGGTGACCGGGCTCAGCGCATTAAAAGGCCCTTTGGTTAATGCACCCTCTGAGCCGGCACCTGTTGTTGATGGCGACTTTCCTGTAAGACTGCATACAAAGTCCATGAAAAGTTCGGGCAGGTCCTGATAATGAACGGGGTTGAAAACCGCCAGAGGACGAATGCCGGGTTGTGGGGGATTGTTTCTGCGTCCGCCCAACACTGCATTTACCGGAGTGAGTACTGGTTGATCGGCAGGTGCCTTCCGGTACAGGCGTGTTCCCATTTCAGCAATATAGTTTTCACGGTGCTTGATGAGGCCGGGGCGATTTTGCAGATAACGCACATTGGCCGAAGGTTTGCCTTCAAAAATCCGCGGGTGAGAAGAGGAAACAAAGTAATTGAATTCTTTCTTTTTGGCCACCTCTTTAATCAGGCATTTCATCGGTTGCGTGTATTTGTCAAACTCGATGGCATCATCCATAATCTCCTTTGCGTCACTGATGGTCAGCGGCTCAAAGTTGGAGATAAATGTGTTGGGGGTTGACAGGTCAATTTCAGCCTGCTTGTCGTATCCCCGATGAACGGCTTCATCAGGTCGCTGGAAGAAACGATACTCACAATTGGTGATAAACTTGGCAGAAGGATGGTTAAAATTCGGAGCCAAATTCTTCAACTGTGAAGTGGGAACAACGGTGGAGACCGTAATATCGTCCTCCATCTGCAGCTTATCGCTGGCAATATAATCCTGACGCAGTTTAAAAGTACGCCATGCTCCTTCGCCCGTTAGACCTACCCGCAGGTAACTTGCTACGAGCTTGCGATTTTTGAACTTCAGCTCGTTTCCGTATTTCCCATCAATAATATCAACCGTAAAGTGCTTTTTCCATTCATTTCCCCATTCGGGATGATAGAAGCGCTTGACGATGTAAACCAATCCCTTAACGTGATGTGGAATGGTTTCCAGCCAGTCGTTGTACTCTTTGGTGTATCGGTTGGGCGAAGGGGTCAGCAACTTAATAACCGAGCCAAGCGACCGTTTGGAACTCAGAATAGGTCTGTCCTTATCTGTCTTAATGTGTGGAAGATAGATGTCGGAATAATTCTTGTTCATAATCTCTTCCACCTTTTTGAAATCATTTTCATAATCGGCGGTGAAGAAAGGCCCGTAAATGATGGCATCTTCAATGGATTTTGAGATTTCTGACTTTCCTCCTCCCGAGACAGTAGAGGGCTTGTGGCAGAAAGTTCCTTCGGCCACTGAACCAATTAGTCTCCATGATGGAACAAATGGATTTTTGTTCATCCGAACCTTATATCCTGCAGGCAGCATATAAGTGTTTTTTGGATTCAGTCTAATGGATTGTTCTTTACCTTTTTGATTCCAGCTGACTTTCTGTTCCATCAGATTGAAGGCCGCATCCTCAGGAACATAAACAATGTCCTTGTAATTTTTATCGACAGCGTATCCTTCGGGTTTTAGCTCCATGTAATTGCTGTACATGGAAGTCATTTTCTCAAAGGCAAGGTCGTTGTGATTGAATTGGTTTCGGTCAGAAAATTCGTCTCCCAGATTGTAGGTTGGGAATGCAATGGCTCCCCCGGCGTGTTCTTCCTCCACGTTTCCGAGCAGGTTGGCGGCATAACCGATTTGTGTTTTGACTTCTTTCTTGGAGTAACCAAAATAGTTGTCGGCAATAAGAGTCACGATGACACCCTCGGCAGTACGGGCGGTAACTTTGAAAGCACCTCCGTCATTGTAGAGCTCATCTTCTTTTTCCCAGCACATGCCATCGCGTTTCTGCCGTTGGGTAGCTTCACTGATGTTTGGAAGACCCACATCTTTTTTCTTAAGTTTGGTCAAATGCGGAGCCAGAATCACACAACCCGTATGACCAGTCCAGCCTTCAACGTCAAGGGCCGAATCGTTTTCGGTTAGATAGGGGTCCCCGGCATTACCGAAGATAGATTCTACAAAGTCCAGATTACTGACCAGGTTACCCGGGGCAAAGAAGCGGATTTCCATTCTTCTTTCTTTGTTCTTTGTACCTACAGCTGGTTCCACAACAGGTTTAAGCAATAATGAAACAAAAGAAGCAGCTTTTTTCTCCTGCGTGGAGGTGAAAGGTATCTCCAGCAACTCTTTGGGGGGTTGCAATGCTTTCTCCAAAAGATGTGCAAAGGCAATCTTGGGAACTCCCTTTTTGTCATTCGGTATGGGAAGTCCCTCTTCCACCACATGAAAAACCCCTTTGGTGGTTCTGCGGTCGTTTTTAGGATTGTTCAGAATTCCCTGCTTCAACCGGAAGGAATGTATAATGTCGCTCTCAAATTTATCGGCGTCGGGTGGCAGGGACAATGCACGGGCAATGCCATGGTTGTCAACAATAAAGGTTTCTGCCGGGAGTCTTAAATCTATCTTGTCTTTGAAATCCGACAGGTAGTTGTCCAGGAAATTCTGGATGCGCTGGTCGGCCGGGCAAAGATATGATGTCAGCAGGCGGTTTTTTTCTTTGTAGTTTTTAATCAGGTCGTTGGCCAACTCCAGAAGGCCCATTCGTGAAGTTGAGTTGAAATAAGGCTGGCCCATTGCTGCCAGTTTGAGGTTGATGTACTCAATGACCCTTTTAGGTTTGGGAATTTCATTGGTGCCATCCTCTTTAAATCCAAATGATTTCTTTAGATCCATACTATCAGTATTTTTTATTTATTTCTTTCGCTTTGTGAGATAGGAAATGTAACGCAATAATAAAAAAAATTCAACAAGTTGCCGGTAAAACGAATCAACTTAAATGTTAAATAGTCTAAAAGTAGATTTCTGCTATTATATTGTCATAAAAGATGCCCTTGCTGACTAAAATGTCACGAACATCGACAACCATATTGGCGCTTCCACAAAGGTAATATTTTATATTGTCTGGTAAATTATTTTGT
>NZ_JADQBH010000278.1 GCF_016278715.1 Marinilabilia sp.
AGAGCAACGGACTGAAAATCCGTGTGTCCCTGGTTCGATTCCAGGTGGTACCACAAAAAAAAAGGTCGGCAAATTTTGCCGGCCTTTTTTTGTTTAATCAAGTGTTTCAAGGTTTCTGTGAAGGTTTTGAATATCAATATTAGAATTGAGCATAAAAGGTGTCAAAGTTAGTCATCCAATCTTCCAGTTCAATCACTTCGGTATCATTGTTTTCTTCTGAAGTGAAAGCCTGTGCGTCCAGCATCCAGTCTTTGATAGCCAGGGTCTTCTCATAATCTTCGAAAAGGGATTCGTCCAGCATCCAGTCTTCTAATTTTACCAGATTTTCGTAATCTGTGAATAAAGTCTCATTAAGCATCCAGTCTTCAATGGCAATTATCGGGTCAATGGTCTGGTCAAAGCTGGTCATCCATTCTTCAATCTCAATTATTTCGACTTCTGTATCGAAAGCTTCTACATTCAACATCCAATCTGCAACTTCAATGTTCTCTTCATATCCTTTGTTGAGCGATGCTAAAAATTCCTGTGAAGGATTTGTGGCTT
Source organism: Marinilabilia sp. (assembly GCF_016278715.1). Classification (GTDB taxonomy): domain Bacteria; phylum Bacteroidota; class Bacteroidia; order Bacteroidales; family Marinilabiliaceae; genus Marinilabilia. The sequence goes on from NZ_JADQBH010000278.1 coordinate 544, forward strand.
TAATAGTAAGGGTAAAAGTAAGGGCGATGAGTGTAAAAATAGCTGAAGTTTTCATATCTGGTTCCTCCTGTTTTTTTGTTTTTTAATATTGGGTAGTTGCTGATGTTTCTACAATGGATGTGCCACATTTCACAAGGAGGTGAAATACAGGTCGTTATGAAAGGGGGTGAGAAAATGAGGGTTCCTCTGTCTGTACGCTTGCGCGACAGATTGGTGTTCGGAAACGGACAGCAGTGTCTAGGGGTTCCATCCGGAATTTGTTAAATTATTTTTTTACTTTTGAAAAACTGATTTGGATTATGGATAATCCAGAATAATCTATTTTGATGCTCAATGATTTGCGAATATTATCGGTCTAAATAATTTTGATTTTATTTCTTGTTATTTGAACATCTCAACACAGAGATTCATGAATTTATCAGTCAAACTAAAAACTCTGCCCCTATGAAAGCACTATTTTTAACCCTAATTCTTTCTTTTCTTAGCTTATTCTGCTATTCTCAAGAGGACCGAAGCCTCATTTACAATAATGACGGTGTTGTGCAGATGAATAAGCGCGATTTTTCATCTGCAATTGAGTCTTTTTCCAAGGCAATTATGGAAGATTCGCTTAACAGCCTTTTTTATAGGAACCGTGCTTATTGCTATTTTTATGATGGTCAGTACGAAAAATCAGAAAAGGATTTTCTTCAATGTATTGCGTTGGGTGATGAGAAACCTGAATTCTTCTATTATTTGGGGTTGGGCCGATATAATAATAACGACATTCGGAATGCCTTGGATTATTATGGTCGTGCCATAGAGTTGGATCCTCAGAACAGTGATTATTACTACCGCCGGGGCATTGCTTTTTTAAAAGATGAAAGCTTCGAAGATGCTGTTAGCGATTTTCATTTGTCAATAAAGTTAAATCCCCAACATGCAGCTTCTTACTTTCATCGTGGTCAATCCTATCACATGCTTCGAAACAACAGAGCTGCTTGTGCTGATTGGACGGTAGCGGAAAAATTAGATCCCGAACTGACTGCTGAACAATTCGAAAAAGTTTGTTCAGGAAACGATAATACCGAATGGCACGATCTTAAAGAGGTTACCGAACTTGAAACCGTTAAAAAGCCTGTTTTTGATAAAATAGATTTTGAGGAGTTTAAGAAATATGTGACAAAAGAAATATCCTTTCCTCCTCAGTTGCTTCGTAGTGAGTCAATTGTTTATTCCTCTCACCGGCTGTCAATTTTGGCTGATGGCTCTGTTGGAAATATTGAGAAATTACATTCCGGATCAGCGTTGCTTGATAAGGCATTTAAGAAAACTGTTTTGGAGGGTGAAGACCTTTGGGAAGGAGGAAATATAAATGGCATTCCTGCTGATTTTAAGTTCGTGGGACCCATAGGTTTTTTTACTTCTGAGTATAAAGAGGAATCCGAAAGGCTGAAAAAGCTCATTGATGAAGAAATTGTTAGAAGAGATGATGCAACGGCATTAAAACACTGTAATAAAGTACTTGAACTGCATCCTTATGAAATTGACATGCTTAGAATGCGCATTGTTTTAAATTCCAGACTAGGGAACGATGTTCAGGTTTCTACTGATAAGGAGCTGCTGAATGAATTGACGCAGATTAAATTTAGGTATAAACCGGAAGAGATAGTCGGAGTAAAAGCTGAGATGCTCATACTCCCTGAAGACTCGGTGACAATTTTTTACAATGAGGATTGGCATATTACCAACCAGGATAAAGCGGTTTATTTCCGTAAGGGCATCTGGAGTAAAAGTAAGAATTTCTTTATCGGTACAGTTTCTGATTATATGTTGGTTGACAGCGTATTGATATCAAGAATTAATTATGTCCCGGGCGTGAAAAAAGAAGGAGAATACCTGGCCAGGTATCCCGATGGGAATAAGCAGGCTGAAGGGAAATTTGTAAATAATAAAATGGATGGGCGATGGAACTTTTTTGCTCAGGATGGTACCCTTCGATATGTGGTTAATTTTGATGACAAATATTTTAAGTTCCGTGTGTTGAATGATGACCAGGGAAATGATATTCTGAATCTCCCGAAGGAATCTTTTGAATTGAAGTTGAGTAGGTATATATCACTGAAGGGAGCTTTTGAAAACGGACAGAGAGATAAAACCTGGGTTTTGGAGGCCAATGATAAAAAGTTGATTCGGGAAGTGTACAAAGAAGGGGAGTTTGTTCGTGGTCTCTATTTTGAAAACGGCGAACGGATACCTTTGCCGTCAAGTGGGTTGAATCCTGTTATTTTTACCCCGACCAATATTGCGGTGACTGAGCGCCTTATTTTTGACAGTAAAGAAACGTTTGATGCCTATCCCTTTATTAACTCCAGAGTGGTGCAATAACAGGGGCGGTTTATTTTTTCGTACCTTTGAAGAAATTCCAGGAAAAATGTCAAATGATTTTAAGATAGAATTTTACGGACACCGAAGATTGGGTGCTTTTCGAAAACGGCTTTACATTGTTTGTGGGGTGATTCTGATATCGGTAGGTTTATTCGGGTTGTTTAATCAGTCGCCCGCTTCCAATCTGTTTTTTCTTTCATTGGCGCTGTTGCTGGGTGGAATTGGAAATGTGGTTTTTGCTCTTTTTGACCGAAGACTTTTAAAAGAACGAAATTATGTGAGGATATCCTCAGATAAAGTGAAGTTTAAAAACTCCCGGCAAAAACCGAAGTCAATTCGGCTGAAACAGCTTTCGGATGTAATTATTCAGGGTCAAAAGGCAGAGTTTATCAAATCTGACCAGTCTGTTGCGATTTATGATTTTTCTGGTTTTCCTCTGAGTGTGGGAAATGAGATTGCCACCGTTTTGAAATCTCTGGTCAACGTGGATGCCTCAGGGGCAAATTCTGCTCGTTTTGTATGACACCAAAAATCCGCAAGGAATGATTAAAAAAAATCGCGATATCCCTTGCGGATTCGATAAAGTAAATCATCTCATTTGGACTCATGCTTCACCCAAATGAGTGATTTTCTAAATCGGGGTTAACCTGTTTCCCACCAAGGTTATTAAAGAGAAATGTAAAACCTTTGCGGAAATTAGGTAACAATGGATAGTCTTTAGGAATTAGTTTTTAATCGTTGATCATTTGATAAACCCCTTGTAATTTTGTAGGTGTGAGTTATTGTGATGAACTAAAGATTTATTGTTATGGCATTTACTTTAAAAACAGGACAACAAGCGCCGGACTTTAATCTTCCCGCCACGGATGGGAAGAAATACTCTTTGAACGACTTCCACGACGCCTCATGGTTGGTGGTCTTTTTTACCTGTAACCATTGTCCTTATGTACTGGGGTCGGACGATAGTACCCGACAGACGGCCGAGAAGTTTGCCGGTAAAGGGGTGCGTTTTGTAGCTATAAATTCCAATAGTGCAAACACATATCCCGAAGATGATTTTGACCACATGGTGAAGCGTATGGAGGAACAAAGGTTTCCCTGGATTTATCTGCGGGATGAAAGTCAGGATGTTGCAAGGGCTTATGGAGCTTTACGTACCCCACATTTTTACGTTTTTGATAAAGAGCGGAAACTTGTTTATACCGGTCGTGGTGTCGATTCTCCCCGCGATGCATCGAAAGTGACGGAAAACACACTTGATCTGGTTTTGGGAACGCTTACAGATGGAAAACCATCGCCTGTTGAAATGACCAATCCCATTGGGTGTAATGTGAAATGGGATGGCAAAGAAGCCCACTGGATGCCAGCCGACGCTTGTGATTTGGTGTAGCCATTTTCTCAATACTCCGTTAAATAATAGCCTTAAGCTTTTGCAATGTATTGAAAGCCACTTGTTTGCACTAAAAAAAACGTTTGGTTGTTAAAATTCAGTATATCAAGATTGTACGAAGTATCTTACATCTAAAAATCTAACGAACTATTGTTTTCTATTAATCACTGGAAAATATTTAGCAAAAAAAAAGCAGGAATATTTGAAGTGAGACACTAATTAGGGTTATCCTACCAGTTGGCGGTAGGATAAGTGTCGATAAGTACTTTTTTATCGGCTCCCTCCTCAAAATCTATATCTTTCTCCGAAAGGCCCGGTGCAATCACAGCCCCGGTATATTTTCCTTTAAGTAAAATCGGTCGGCCTTTTGTTTCGTCTTTCAGAACCACATCTTTGAGACTGATTTCATATACATCCTCGGCAATCAATGCTCTTTCTTTTGATTCCACATAAATATCGTTCATCACCAGATTTTTCACCCTTGCCAGGCGTATTCCTTCTTCGGAGTTGATTACTGAAATGTTTTCCAGATGGATGTTCTCCAGCCATTTTTCGGGCAGGCCATTCATTACGATGGCATTAGGTACGCCGTCGATTTTCACGTTACGGATATCCACATTGCGCATCAGCGGGGAGGGGCCAATGCCTGCGCCGGTATAGGCCGTATTGAAATTGATGGCTTCGTATGAAATGTTTTTCATCTGGATATCCCTGATAATGATATTTTCAGTTACATTCCCTCGACCACGTGCTGTTTTGAACCGAATGCCTCTGTCGCATTTTTCAAAAATGGCGTCATGTACATAAACGTTTCGAATACCACCCGAAGTTTCACTTCCGAACACAACTCCGCCACTTCCCGTACGCACATCGTAAGCAAAGTAGTTGCGAATCACCACATTCTCAGTAGGAATATTTATTTCAAGGCCCTCTTCATTGAAACCTGATTTCAGCACAATGGCGTCGTCGCCTGTACTCAGGTGGTTGTATTCCAGCAATGCTTCACGGGAAGAGTCTAGTACAATGCCATCTCCATTGTGCGATTCCACGCTGTGTATTGTGATATCGCGCACAACAATGTGACTGGAATAAACCAGGTGAATGTTCCACATGGGGCTCTCGCGAAGGGTGATGCCTTCAATGAAAATGTCTTTTGATTTCCAGAATACAATAAAGTTAGGACGCATTCCCTCTTTGCCTGCACCTTTCCCAAAATTTTTTCTTAGTGAAAGAGGAGCTTTGGTGGCTTCTGCACGGGGCTGAACAGTTCCCCATTCCAACCAGTGTTTTCCCTGGCCTTCGAGAATTCCTTTGCCGGTGATGGCCACATTTTCAACTTTGTTGGCGTAAATTAGCGAAGAGTAGTTGTAAGCTTCCACTCCTTCGTACCGATGTTTTACAACTGGTAAGTAATCTTCTTTATCCTCACTGAAAAAGAGGGAAGCACCATCTTGAAAATGGAGGTTGATGTTGCTTTTGAGATGAATGGGGCCGGTAAGCCAGTTGCCTTCGGGAATTAGAACTTTACCACCGCCAGCACCAGCAGCTGCATCAATGGCTCTGTGGATGGCTTCCGTACATTTTATGTTGTCAGCCCCCATTTCTTCGGCCGCGAAATCCCGAATGTCAAATGTGTTGTCCGGGAAAACAGGCCTTTCAAAAGAAGGCATGACAAAAGGAGCATTTACGGGAGCAATTTCTTCCGGTACTTCACTGAATCTGTTGTTCTGTGCTGGGGTTGTTCCCCATGAAAAAATGGAGAAAATCAGTACTGTAAAAAGTTTTCGTTTTGTCGTGTCCGCGAACTTGTTTCTTAAAGTGGCCATATCAAAAGGTGGTTATAATCTTGAAATGGTAAAATTAAAAGAAAAAACATACAATAGTTGTTTGAAGTTGGGGGATGAATTATCAAATAATTGTCAAACAGTGATTTGTTATGGCCTTGATTGTCTTTTTTCGGAGTTGTGAATGAGTTTTTCTACTTTATCTGATGTTGAAATGGAGTCTGTTTCCAAGGATTCAGGAAATATCATTGGTTGATTTGTTAAATTGTCCTGAATGATGGGGTGAAAAAGAAGAGAGATTTGAGGCAGGTTTTTCAGGATTATTTTTTTCTGTTATTGGACAACGATAGATTTTTAACATCCTTAACATCATCTGCTTTTTTTTTGAAGGCAATTTAGGTACTTTTGGCCCTCATTGTAAACTCAATGGAGAGTTGTTTGTTTCTTCGTTGTAAGAACGTCTATTCAATAAAAAAACAAAATAATTATGGATAAAAAGACCATACTAATTATCCTCGATGGATGGGGATACGGAAAAAAAGATAAATCGGATGTGATCTACACTGCAGGAACACCTTATTTCGAGAGTCTGGTGAAAAAATATCCCCATGCGCAACTTCAGGCTTCCGGCGAAAATGTGGGGTTGCCCGAAGGTCAGATGGGAAACTCGGAGGTAGGACATTTAAATATTGGCGCAGGTCGCGTTGTTTATCAGGACCTTGTGAAAATTAATCTTGCAATTAAAGACAACAGCATCTCGGAAAATCCTGAGTTGGTGAAAGCTTATAATTACGCCAAAGAGAATGACAAACAAGTACACTTTCTTGGTTTGGTTTCTAAAGGTGGGGTGCATAGCAGCCAGGAACATCTTTACAAATTGACGGATGTGGCGAAAGATTTTGGCCTGGAAAAAGTATTTGTTCACGCTTTTATGGATGGTCGTGATACTGACCCCAGAAGTGGGAAAGGTTATATGAGCGAGTTGCTCGATCATCTTAAAACATCGGTGGGAAAAGTGGCCTCCGTTATTGGTCGCTACTACGCAATGGATCGGGACAAGCGTTGGGAGCGTGTTAAAGATGCTTACGATGTGATGGTGAACGGAAAAGGTGAAGAAACCACTGATTTGCTGGGTGCCATTCAGAACTCTTATGAAAATGGTGTTACCGATGAGTTTATCAAACCTATTGTAAATGTTGACGAGAATGGGAAGCCTGTTGGTTCCATTCAGGAAGGGGATGTGGTTGTTTTCTTCAACTTTAGAAATGACCGGGCCCGTGAAATCACACAGGTGCTTACACAGCAGGATATGCCGGAGTATGGCATGAAAACCATTCCTTTGCATTATTGTACACTTACCCCTTACGACACCACATTTAAGGATATGCACATCCTTTTTGATAAGGACAATGTGAAAAACACAATGGGCGAGGTGGTTGCGAAAAACGGACTGAAGCAGTTGCGCATTGCGGAGACCGAAAAATATGCCCATGTAACTTTTTTCTTTTCGGGTGGACGTGAGGACGTATTCGAAGGAGAAGATCGCATCCTGATTAATTCACCTAAAGTTGCCACTTACGATCTTCAGCCCGAAATGAGTGCTTATGAAGTGAAAGATGCCATTGTAGGGGAATTGAATAAGCAAAAATACGATTTCGTTTGCCTGAATTTTGCCAATTGCGATATGGTTGGGCATACCGGGGTGTATGATGCGATTAAAAAAGCTGTCAAAGCGGTTGACAATTGTTTGAAAGAGGTGGTCGAAACAGCCAAAAAGAACGGTTACGAAGCCATCATTATTGCCGACCACGGAAATGCTGACAACGCAGTGAATCCTGATGGGTCTCCTAATACTGCTCACTCGCTGAACCCGGTTCCTTTTATCTGGGTGACAGAGCGCAAAGGGAAGGTGGAAGATGGAATTCTGGCTGACGTTACTCCTTCTTTGCTTAACCTGATGGGGGTTGAACAACCCGAAGAAATGACCGGACATAGCCTTGTTTCCTTAGAATAAGTCATTTGTTATTAAAAAGAGGCTTTGCCTCAGGATAAACTAAACAAAGGACAGTATCCCGACGGATGCTGTCCTTTTTTTGGGAATTAATCAGGGTTTGACGAATCATAAATATGACCGTAAATTATTTGTTGAAAAAACTAAAAAGTAAATAAATGAGAATCGAAAATGATGTAAAACTGGGATTTAAGGATGTGATGTTTCGTCCTAAACGCTCAACGCTTTCAAGCCGTGCGCAGGTGGATGTGGAACGCACTTTTAAATTTTTGCACACAGGGATTGAGTGGACCGGGGTGCCGGTGATGGCTGCTAACATGGACACTGTAGGAACATTTGAAATGGCCAAAGTTTTGGCGGGTATGAAGATGTTTACTGCTGTACACAAACATTATCCTATTGAGGAGTGGAGTGGCTTTTTGTCTTTGGCCCCCAGGGGGATAGAAAACTATATTGCGGTAAGTTCGGGAACCGGAAGTCAGGATTTGGTGAAAGCAGAGAAGATCTTTCACCTTCATCCGCATTTGAAGTTTCTGTGCATTGATGTGGCCAATGGTTACTCTGAACATTTTGTGAGCTTTGTAAAACAGGCAAGAACGAAGTTTCCGGATAAAGTAATTATGGCAGGCAATGTTGTCACTGGAGAAATGGTAGAGGAGTTGCTGCTTGCCGGAGCTGATATTGTTAAAGTGGGTATCGGGCCCGGTTCGGTTTGTACTACACGGGTTAAAACCGGCGTGGGATACCCGCAGTTGTCTGCTATTATCGAATGTGCTGATGCAGCTCATGGTATTGGTGGTCAAATTATTAGCGATGGCGGCTGCACTACGCCCGGTGATGTAGCCAAAGCTTTTGGCGCGGGAGCCGACTTTGTGATGCTGGGTGGAATGCTGGCCGGCCATGATGAAAGTGGTGGTGAAGTGATTGAGAAAGATGGAAAAAGATACAAGCAGTTTTATGGAATGAGTTCTTCTACGGCCATGGAAAAACATGCTGGTGGGGTTGCGGAATATCGCGCCAGCGAAGGCAAAGCCGTTGAGGTGGATTATCGTGGCCCGGTGGAACAAACCATTCAGGATATTCTTGGAGGACTTCGAAGCACTTGCACTTATGTTGGGGCAGGTCGTCTCAAAGAGTTGACCAAGCGGACAACCTTCATCCGAGTGGCTGAACAGGAGAACAGAGTCTACAACGAGTAGCAGCTTAAGGCCGTTGCAACGACCGGATAGTGATGTTTTATGTGCTGATTGATTGTATTTTAGTTTGAAAAAATAGGAGCGTGTTAATAAAACTTTAACTTTGCAGCTTCAAACCTATTAAAGTTAAGAGCGAGAAGTAAATGGTTCAAATAGACGACAAGATTATTAGTCTGGATATTTTTAAGGAGCATTTTTTATGTGACTTACCAAAATGCCTTGGTAGTTGTTGTGTGGAAGGCGAGTCGGGTGCTCCACTGGAAAACGAGGAAACAGCAATTCTGGACAGAATTTATCCAAAAATCAAACATTGGCTTTCACCCGAAGCTGTGGAGATTGTTGAGAAAAACGGAACATGGGAAACAGATGCCGATGGAGACAAGGTAACCCCGATCATACATGGACGTGAATGTGTTTATACCTATTTTGATGGAGAAGGGGTTTGCAAGTGTGTTATTGAGAAGGCTCACGATGAGGGGTTGGTTGATTTTAAAAAACCGGTTTCCTGTCATTTGTATCCCATTAGGGTGGATAAATATCCGACGTACGAGGCACTCAATTATCATGTGTGGCCGGTTTGCAATCCTGCCCGTGAATTGGGAAAACAGATTGGAATTCCAGTTTTCAAATTTCTGAAAGAACCCATTATCCGAAAGTATGGTGAGCGATTCTATGAAGAATTGGAGGATGTAGCCGGAGAGTTGGACAAAATGGAAGCTGAAAAATTGAAAGAAACGGAATAGTTTTTTTCAGTTAAAAATATTGAAGAGTCATGGTTTTGCCATTTTTTGCAAAGCAATGACTCTTTTTTTATGGAAGTGGAAAATTTAAATGGTCTATTGGGTTTCATTTTTAAAAAACAGGATTAAATTTGCGGGGTTAAAAAAATCAGTTTTCATATTTTTAAAGATTATCGAATGGGACGCGCGTTTGAATATCGGAAAGCCAGAAAGCTCAAAAGATGGGGAAATATGGCCAAGACATTTACCAAGATAGGTCGGGAAATTGCGATTGCAGTAAAAAGTGGAGGACCCGATTCTACTGCCAATCCTCGTCTTCGCGTTTTAATTCAGAATGCCAAGGCGGCCAATATGCCCAAGGACAATGTGGAAAGGGCAATTAAAAAAGCATTGGGAAAAGATCAGGCTGATTATAAAGAGGTGGTTTATGAGGGATATGCTCCACATGGCATCGCCGTTTTGGTGGAGACCGCTACCGATAATCCCACGCGTACTGTTGCCAATGTGCGTAGCTATTTTAACAAAGCTGGCGGCTCTTTGGGAACCTCCGGAAGCGTTGACTATATGTTTGAGCACAAATGCAGCTTTAAAGTTAAATTGAAAGAGGGAATTGACCTGGAAGAACTGGAACTGGAACTAATTGATACCGGAGTTCAGGAAATTTTCGCCGAAGATGAGTTTATCATGATTTATGGCGATTTCGAAGCTTTTGGTCCCATTCAGAAGTATTTAGAAGAAAATGACTTTGAAATAGAAAATGCAGAGTTTGAGCGTATTCCTCAGGAAACCCGCCCTTTGTCAGAAGAGCAGACTGCCGATATCGAAAAATTGCTGGCCCGCTTTGAGGATGACGACGATGTGACCAACGTTTTTCACAATATGGGTTGAGAAATTAAAGGCTGAATTGTTAACCAATACTCCGTTAGATTTTCGTAGGCGACTGATGATAAAGGATCTTAAAAAGAAGATTGATGATTGCGAACCTTTGATAATAAAACCTTTGTGTCATCGCATCTCTTCGTTTAGGCTTTTATAACGAACTACTGATAATGTGTATAGGACAAAAAAGAGACCGGTTTCATTGGAAACCGGTCTCTTTTGGTTTAACAATTGTATCTTAATCCGTCACAGTAGTGGTTATCTCCTTAATCTCTTCGGCTATTTCTGTAAAAACTTCTATCGCCTCTTCGGTTACTTCTTTGCCGGCTTTTGCATAATTGCTCCAGGCGACATAGGTTTTTCCGTCTTCTTTTTCATAAACGGCCACGCGGCAGGGAAGCATGGATTGCACTTTTCGGGTATCGTCATTCTTTAATAGTTCGTAAGCAAAGTTTGCATTGCACAAAACCAAAATGGTAGCGGGCAATACTTCCTTGTTCTTTTTTTTCAGGATGGCTTGCATGTTGTGCTCTGCCGGAATAGCCCATCCAGCTGCTACAGCTTCCTCTTTCAGTGTTTCTACGGTTTGCTGAAAGTTGTATTTGCTTGTTTTCTCAAAAGCTCCATCTTGTGCTTTTGTACCTTGCCACGCAAGTGTAATTACTGCCAACAGGAATAATAATTTTTTCATGACTGTTTGTTTTTGGGTTATCATATTTTACTAATTGAAACATTTAGATGTTTCGAAATGTTCAGTTTGAGAATCAAGGCATGTGAAACTTGATATCCCTCATTCTCTTTTGTGAGGCTTTTTATTAATTTCGAGTCTGAATTTTTTTGGGTCTCAAAAGTATCTAACCTCTAATTTCTAACGTCAAACCTTTAACCGCCTTCTAGCCATTGTATTAGGAGTTGAAATGAATAAGCCGGTTCGTCCGAATTTTACTAATTTTTAAAAGATAATTTATAAGTATATGAAAGACATTAAACAATACATTGAAGAAAACAAAGAGCGTTTCTTGGAAGAGCTGTTTGAGCTTATCAGGATACCATCAATCAGCAGTGACTCAGCCCGCAAAGGAGATATGCTCCGGGCTTCAGAAAAGTGGAAGCAAATATTGCTTGACGCCGGTGCGGACAGGGCCGAGGTGATGGAAACAAAAGGCCATCCGGTGGTTTTTGGCGAGAAAAAGATTAGCGATGATGCCCCTACAGTACTGGTTTACGGACATACCGATGTGATGCCTGTGGACCCGTTGGAGCTCTGGAATAGTGACCCGTTTGAGCCGGTTATAAAGGATGGAAAGATATGGGCCCGGGGTGCCGATGACGACAAGGGACAGGCTTTTATGCATGCCAAAGCATTTGAATATCTGGTAAAAACCAATCAGCTGCATTGCAACGTGAAGTTCCTGATCGAAGGCGAAGAAGAGATAGGTTCTGAAAACTTGCCCGAATTTTGTGAGAATAATAAAGAGTTGTTGAAGGCTGATGTGATTTTGGTGTCTGATACAACTATGCTGGCTCCTGAAACACCTTCTATTACAAGCGGCTTAAGAGGCCTTGCTTACTGGCAGGTTGATGTGACCGGTCCTAATCGTGATTTACACTCCGGAATGTTTGGTGGAGCGGTTGCGAATCCCATCAATGTTCTTTCTAAAATGATTGGTGGCTTGCTTGATGAAAATGGGAAAGTAACGGTTCCCGGGTTTTACGATGATGTACTGGAGGTAAGCACAGAGGAACGCGAACTTATGGGACGTGCACCTTTTAATGTGGAAAAGTACAAAAAATCCATCGGAGTAGAAGCTCTTCAGGGTGAAGCCGGGTTTACATCGCAGGAAAGAACCGGAATCAGGCCTTCTTTTGATGTTTGCGGAATCTGGGGCGGATATACCGGTGAAGGAGCTAAGACTGTTTTGCCGTCCAAAGCTCATGCAAAGGTATCTTCTCGTTTGGTTCCTCATCAGGATCACCATAAAATTGCACGGCAGTTCAAAGAATACTTTGAATCAATTGCTCCGGAGGCTGTAAAAGTGGAAGTCTCTGTTTTACATGGTGGTCAGGCTTATGTTTGTCCAATTGATATTCCTGCCTACAAGGCTGCAGAGAAAGCCTATCAGGAATCTTACGGCATAAGACCTGTGCCTGTGCGCAGTGGGGGCTCAATTCCTATAATATCTACATTTGAACAAATACTGGGAATTAAATCGGTGCTGATGGGATTTGGATTGGAGAGTGACGCTATTCACAGTCCTAATGAAAATTTCCCCCTGGAGCAGTTCTATAAAGGCATTGAAACCATACCTTATTTTTACAAATATTTTGCCGCTCAATAAATTGAATGCTTAATTTTTGCCGATTACATCCCTCTGGTTTTCTTGTGGGGATTTGAAAAAAAAAAGAAGGTGCTTTTCTAAAGTACCTTCTTTTTTTGGGGGGTGGTTCTGATTATTCAATTTCCAAATTGTGAAGACTGAATTTGATTTAAGGTCACTTTTTTTGCATAAAGCACTAAAAAATGAATTTCACCTTTAAAAAATAGGGGTTTTGTCCTTAAAAACAATTAAAAAATAAAATTTAACCCCAAAAAAATTATAAGTGGAATAAAAAATCATATATTTGCAGAAGTTAACTCGAAAACATTAGTTATGGCAAAATTGAGATTTACCGCATTGGAAGAGCTTCTTACCAGGGAGCCAAAAAAGAGTGAGGGCACCAGGATGCCTTCATCTGATTATTATGGGCAAATGGTTTTTGACCGTCCCAAGATGAAAAAATATCTTTCGCCTGAAGCGTTCGTGCACGTCATGGAAGCTATTGAGAAAGGAACCAGAATTGATCGCAAGATGGCAGATCAGATTGCATTGGGCATGAAAGCATGGGCAATGGAAAACGGTGCTAGTCATTATACTCACTGGTTTCATCCGCTTACCGACGGAACTGCCGAAAAGCATGATGCTTTTCTGACTTTTGGCGAATTTGGTACTATGGTGGAAAGTTTTTCCGGTTCTTTGTTGGTACAGCAGGAACCTGATGCGTCCAGTTTTCCTTCAGGAGGAATTCGAAACACCTTCGAAGCCCGCGGTTACACCGCCTGGGATGTCTCTTCGCCTGCATTTATAATTGGATCTACTTTGTGTATTCCGACCATTTTTGTTTCCTATACTGGTCATGCCCTCGATTATAAGTTTCCTTTGCTGAAAGCCTTGCATGCTGTTGACAAAGCAGCTGTTGATGTTTGTCAGTTTTTTGATAAAAACGTAACAAAGGTTATTAGTAACCTTGGATGGGAGCAGGAGTATTTCCTCATCGACGAAGCCCTTTTTCAGGCCCGTCCGGATCTTATGCTGACTGGTCGTACCTTGATGGGACACTCTTCTGCCAAAGATCAGCAGTTGGATGACCACTATTTTGGTTCTATCCCAACACGGGTGATTGCTTTTATGGAGGATTTCGAAAAAGAGGCTTATCGGCTTGGGATTCCTGTAAAAACACGTCACAATGAGGTTGCTCCTAACCAGTTTGAGGTAGCTCCTATTTTCGAGGAGACCAACCTGGCCAATGATCACAACCAGTTGATCATGGATGTCATGAAGCGCGTGGCTCGTCAACACAAATTCAGGATTCTCTTCCATGAAAAGCCCTTCAAAGGGGTTAACGGTTCCGGAAAACACAACAACTGGTCGTTGAGTACTAACACCGGTGTCAACCTGTTGTCGCCCGGAAAAAATCCTAAAGGAAACCTTCAGTTTCTTACATTCCTGGTCAATGTTATGAAGGCTGTTTATGATAATCAGGAGGTTCTGCTTGGTAGTATTATGTCGGCAAGCAATGCCCACCGTCTGGGAGCCAATGAGGCACCTCCGTCGATTATCTCTATTTTCCTGGGAAGTCAGATTTCTGCTATGCTCGATGAGTTGGAAAATAGAGTTTCTGATAAGAAAATGACTCCTGACGAAAAGACGGCGCTCAAACTGGATATTGGTAAGATTCCTGAAATTCTTCTGGATAATACCGATCGTAACCGTACGTCTCCGTTTGCATTTACCGGTAACCGATTCGAATTCCGGGCTGTGGGTTCTGCAGCCAACTGTGCTTCTTCTATGATAGCCCTCAATACTGCTGTTGCAAGTCAGTTGAAAGAATTCAAAAAAGAGGTGGATGCACTCATCGAAAAAGGAGTTAAGAAAGATGAAGCAATATTCCAGGTGATTAAGGAATATATTAAGCATTCTAAGGATATTCGTTTCGATGGTGATGGTTACTCTCAGGCGTGGGTTGAGGAAGCTGCCCGTCGTGGCTTGTCAAACATATCTAGTGTTCCCGAAGCCATCAAAACCTATTTGTCGGAGAAAGCCAGGAAGCTTTTTGTGGACAACGGGGTGCTTACCAACGTGGAGATTGAAGCCCGCACCGAAGTGGAAATGGAAAAGTACACCAAGAAAATCCAGATTGAAGCGCGTGTACTTGGAGATCTTGCTCTGAACCACATTGTGCCAACTGCCGTTCAGTACATGAATACACTCATTGAGAATGTTCAGGGACTGAAAGATATTTTCGGCGACAACTCCGAATTTCAGGATCTCGCCGGAGATAGGCTGGATTTGATAAAGAAGATATCTTACCATATTCAAAACATTAAGAATAAGACCCACGAGATGGTTGAGGCCCGTAAAGTGGCCAATAAAGTTGAAGAAATGGATGAGATGGCAGAAATGTATGAGCAAAAGGTTTGTCCTTATCTGGAAGACATCCGCTATCATATTGATAAGCTTGAGTTGACAGTTGATAACGCAATTTGGCCCCTGCCAAAATACAGGGAACTTTTGTTTACCCGTTAACGAACGGGAGAGGTTTTGACTCGGGAGTGTCTGTTCTTTTTAGGAGCAGGCACTCTTTTTTTGTGAGAAAGTTATCCCCCGCCAACGTAATCGCACCTTTTGCAGATAAAATATATTGTACTATTTTTCGTTTCTGTTTTTGTTAACATTAACTTTGAGAACTGTGAACAGAATTTTAATCCTTATAGTTTTATGCTTCGCCTAATTACCCGTTTTTTTTGCCTCTTTACCCTGGTTGGTTTTTTTGTTTTTTTGCTCTCCGGATGCAGTGCAGAAGCGAAGCTAGCCTCAGGTGTGAAGCTATATGAGGTGGGAGAATACAGCCGTTCGGTTGAGAAATTCAGGAAAATGGATTTTGACAACCGTTTCTATCGGGCGCAGGCTTCCTTTTATCTGGCTATGTCTTACTATAATATTGGACAGGCAGGTAGAGCTGCGGCCTATTTTCAGCGTGCAATCCGGTATGGTTTTCCTGATCCGGTAGCTAATTTCTATCTCGGTCAGTCGTTGCGAATGCGGGAAGAATATGAAGAAGCTATTTTGGCTTATGAAACCTATCTGGAACATGATGTTGGAAACCGGGCTGCTCTGAATGGTATTCAATCTTGTAAAATGTCTCTGCAAAATCCTCAGGAAACCCGATATGTGGTGGAGGAAAATCGTGATTTGAGATCTCGGGAGAGTGATTATTCGCCTGCGTTTGCCGGTGACGACTATTCTACTGTTTATTTCTCTTCGATGCGTGGGGGCGATAAAAAAAAGAATGTCAATCAAATAACAGGTCAGGGTAGTTCTGTGATATATAGCTCCATTCAGGACGGAAAAGGTGGGTGGGAAAATCCGGTCCCGTTTGTTGGAACAGAAGATCCTGTACACGATGATGGTGCCGCTGCTTTTTCGTCTGATGGAAAAGAGATGTTTTTTACGCGTTGTATT
>NZ_JADQBH010000255.1 GCF_016278715.1 Marinilabilia sp.
ATGTGGCGATTGAGTTGATGGATGGCAATAGTGACGCACGAGAAGTTGAAGTTTATATCAAACCTATGGTTCCAGCTTACGAGATAAGGCAATACTGATTAATGCCTTGAATCTTTTGGATCGAAGAGAAACTGCTTTTCCGTTGGTGAGGGAAGCGGCCGAGAAATTGAGTGGTGAAGGCTGGTACAGTACGCAAACCACAGCGTGGACATTGATGAGCATCGTAAATTTTGCGGGCCAGAACCTGGACAATGAACCCTTGCAGTTTACCTATCAGGTGAATGATGGAGGCAAAGTTACCGTTGGGTCCGACAAACCTGTTTCGCAAAGAGATATTGAGGTTGAGAATGTGCGAAAAGGGCAGGTGACTGTGAGCAACGACACCGATAAGGAGTTGTTTGCAACACTGGTAGTCACAGGCACTCCGGCAGGGGTTGACTCTACAGATTTCTCTCAGAACCTGAGTCTGGAAGTTGCCTTCCGAACGATGGATGGTAATCGTATTTTGCCCGGACAGTTTGAGCAGGGCACAGACTTCCTGTATGTGGTGAGCATTCGTAATCCAGGAACTGCCGGTGATGCTAAAAATCTTGCGCTTACGCAGATGATTCCATCAGGCTGGGAAATCAGAAATACACGTCTTGAGGGAACCGGTGTTCATGAAAAAGATATTCCCGATTATCGCGATATCCGGGACGACCGGGTGCTGTCCTATTTCGATTTGGATGCCGGCAGGAGCAAACAGTTTGTTGTCGTGGTTCATGCTGCTTTTCCGGGAGCGTTCTATCTGCCTCCGGTAACTTGTGAAGCCATGTACAATCATGATATCAGAGCAAGAGTGGGTGGCCGGAAAACGGGTGTCATCCGTCCATAAGCATAAGATTCTGAAAGAAATGGGCAGTATTAATTTTCATTTTTAAACTTTATCCTGCCTGTTTTGGTTACTTTCAAAACTTACCGTATGAAATATATTGACTTCCATACGCATACATACCCGGATCAGCCGGACAAAATTACAGCTATTTTAAGCTGTGTTGCCCCCGAGCCCTTAACAAGTTTCAAAAATGGAATCTTGCTTTCTTACGGGATTCATCCCTGGTATATAGAAGGGCAGGATCCGGAAAAACTGATGGCTCAGGTTAAGGAAGCTGCTCATTACAACAGGGTGGTGGCCATCGGTGAAGCCGGGCTCGATAAAGTAAAAGGGCCACCAATTGATGTTCAGAAAAGGTTGTTCTCGCAACAGATTGAAATATCCGAATTGGTTAGAAAGCCACTTATTATTCATACAGTTAAGGCCAATAATGAGGTGTTGCTTTTTCATAAAAATTTTGCGCCTAAACAACCCTGGATTATTCATGGTTTTTCAGGACATCCCCAAGAGATGGAACAATTTGTGGGAGCTGGTTTTTATTTGTCGTTTGGGCCCAGAATTCTATACCAGGAACATAAAGCTGCTGAGTCGTTGAAACAAATTCCGGCTGATAAATTTTTGCTGGAAACCGATCATACCAATAAATCTATTCTCCGGGTTTATGAAAAAGCAGCAGAGATTCGGGGAATCTCTCTGAAAAAACTGGCATTCACTATTGAAAATAATTTTAACGCTTTGATTTCTATCCCTTAACTTTTGAGATTGCGTCACCTCGTTCTCAATGACGGAACATTGCAGGGTTTTGCAGGATGGAGGGGGGTGGCTTTTGGAATTGCCGAAAACCAAACTCCTTCATATTGTTAAAAACCTTTAGAATGACGTCATCCTTGCGAGAGGCTATCCCAAAGATTTGGGGGCACAATGTATTCTTGACAGAATTAGTCCGTCCCCGCAGCGGGCAGACTTGATAAGGCCGGGGTTTTATTCAGGGGTAAGCTGGACAAATGAATCGGTCCCCGAATGGTGGCCAACTATTAATGTTTTGATTTTTGCCTGTTACAAAAATCTGCCATTGGTAGCAAAGGCTTTTTGTAGCAAAGCGAAGCAATCTCTTTTCAATAAATAAGTTTCTTGGGGAAATAATATTCTGAATATGCGGTTGGAAGCTCTTTTTCCTTAGTGTTGGTCAAATTACTACTATATTTATCGGGCTAAAATAATATTTGAAAAAAGGATTGATATGGAGTGGCTTGAGCGAACTGAGCTTTTGATTGGCAAGGAGAATTTAACGAAATTGAACGAGGCGCACGTTTTGGTTGCCGGAATGGGGGGAGTGGGCTCCTGGTGTGCCGAAATGCTGGTTAGAGCCGGTGTGGGCGAACTAACGATTATTGATGGTGATGTGGTGCAGCCTTCTAATCGTAACCGACAGTTGCCCGCATTGGAGTCAACTCAGGGAATGCCTAAAACTGACGTCATGGTGGAGCGGCTCAAAGGTATCAATCCTGATGTGATACTGCATCCACGAGGTTTTTTTCACACTGGTGAGGATTTTGATGATTTATTGAAACAACCCTTTGACTATGTGGTGGATGCCATCGATTCCTTAACGCCAAAAGTTCTGCTTATTGTTTCTGCCCTGAACCATCAGCATCGACTGATTTCTTCAATGGGTGCCGGAGGTAAACTCAATCCCGAAAAAGTAGAGATTGCCGACATCGGTAAATCATACCATTGTAAGCTTGCGAGAATGGTTCGCAAAAGATTAACCAAGTATGATATTAAAAATGGATTTGATGTGGTTTTCAGCCCCGAGCCGGTGCATCAGTCTGCCGTTATTCAAACCGAAGGTGAACGCAACAAACGGACTACTGTGGGCACCATTTCCTATATGCCTGCACTCTTTGGTCTGATGGCTGCTTCGAAAGTTATCCGGGATTTGGGGAAGTAGAGCCGATTTAAAAATCAGGACTCTTCTCCTCTTCTCCTCCTCTCCTCCATGCTTTTTGCTCTCTGCTCTCTGCTCTTTTTTTCGTTTCTTTGCACCATGATTGAATCTATCATAAATCCATTGCACACAAGTTGGGGAATCTGGTCGATAACATTAGGCAGTGCCTGGCTGGTGGGTGTGTCCAAAAGCGGCCTGAAAGGCATTGCGATGGTCACTATTCCCTTGCTGGCCCATTTTTACGGGGGTATGGCTTCGGCGGGTTTGTTGGTTCCGTTTCTTGTGTTTGGCGATCTGTTTGCCATCAGGTATTACTACAAAAGTTTGCGCTGGGAACATATTAAAAAGCTTTATCCCTATGCCCTGGCAGGAATTGCAATGGCTTTGGTCGTAGGAGGAATGATTTCCGATGGTCAGTTCAGGAATATAATTGGAATTTCAGTATTGCTTTGTCTGGGATTGATTTTTTACCGTGATTATTCAGGAGCTTCAGATAGTTTTACCCGTCAAAACTGGTTTGCAAGAATCCTGGGCGTATCAGGAGGTTTTGCCACCATGATAGGGAATGCGGCAGGGCCCATCTTTAATCTATATCTTCTCTCCATGCGGTTGCCTAAAAACAGCTTCATCGCTACGGGTGCAGTGTTTTATCTGAGTTTGAATTTCCTGAAAGTGCCACTGCATTTTTTCGTTTGGAAATCCATCTCCCTGGAAACCTTGCAACTTAATTTTGTGATGTTGCCGGCGGTGTGGATTGGATCCGTCACCGGCAAATATCTGGTGAGGTTTATCCCTGAGCGGGAATTTCGAATCTTTGTGACGGTGGTGATTGCGGTTTCGGCGGTTTTGTTGTTTTTTTAAATAAATGCTTCAAAACAGCTACCATATCTGACAAACCTCATCTCGTTTTAGCGAAAAATCATTAACTTTAAAGCCATTATTCTGATTGTTTAAAACTATATTATCATGAACATAGACTGGCCAAATCTTTCATTCAGTTTTCTGGATACCGACTACAACGTGCGATGTTACTATCGCAACGGAAAATGGGGAGAACTCGAAGTGTCTTCTTCAAATCAAATAAATATCCACATGGCCGCTACTGCCTTGCACTACGGGCAGCAGTCGTTTGAGGGGTTAAAAGCTTTTAGGGGCAAGGATGATAAAATCCGGGTTTTTCGTGCTGAGGATAATGCCAAGCGCATGATTTCGTCAGCCCAGGGCATTATGATGGCTGAGGTTCCGGAAGAAATATTTGTGGAAGCCGTTAAGAAGGCGGTATCCCTGAATAAGCGATTTGTTCCTCCCTATGGGTCAGGCGCATCGCTTTACATTCGTCCGCTGTTGATTGGTTCGGGTCCCAAAGTAGGAGTTCAACCTGCCGATGAGTTTTTGTTCATGGTATTTGTAACGCCTGTAGGCCCCTACTTCAAAGAGGGTTTTAAATTGACTAATGTGGCTGTGATGCGAGAATATGATCGTGCAGCCCCACAGGGAACGGGGAATATAAAAGTAGGCGGTAATTATGCTGCAAGTCTGAAAGCCGGCATGCTTGCCAAGGAGAAAGGATATTCTGCAGTATTGTATCTCGACAGTCGCGAAAAGAAATTTATTGATGAATGTGGTCCGGCCAACTTCTTTGGCATTAAGGACAATACTTACATCACACCCGAGTCGAAATCAATTCTGCCCTCCATTACCAATAAGAGCCTGATTCAACTGGCTCAGGATATGGGGCTTAAAACCGAGCGTCGCCCGATTCCATTTGAGGAAGTGGGGACTTTTGAGGAAGTTGGACAGTGCGGAACGGCTGCCGTAATTAGTCCGGTGGGACGCATTGATGATATAGATAACAACAAATCCTACAGCTTCTCCAAAGATGGAAAGCCCGGGCCTGTATCTACAAAACTTTACAATAAACTGAGAGCAATCCAGAACGGGGAGGAATCTGATCCCTACGGATGGGTCACTATAATTGAATAATAAAAAAAGCGCCGCGAACGAACGGCGCTTTTTTTTATTTTATTTCTTCATAATCAACATATTCACCCCTCTGGTTGTTGTCTTTGTTGTTGCCATTTTTATCAGCTTTGTGGTTAATGGTAACTTTCCCTTCTTCTGATCTTTGTTTGTTTACAAAATCCTGCTGAGCCTGTTCCTGTTTTTTCTGCATCTTCTCTACCTGATTCTTTAGCAGGTAAGGGAATAAGTAGCGACCAATCAGTCTGAATGCATAATAAATGATTATGAAAATCAGTATGATTCTTACCAGTGTACCCATAATAATATTTCTCTTTTATTCTGACTTTGCTGTTTCACGCTGCTCGTTTAAAGTATTGCTTTCTTCTGTTGAATAAATTAAAGCTTCCATCTGGTTGGTTTTGATTAATTCAATTGCTTTTTGCAACACTTCATCCTGATTGCTGATAATAGGATAGAAACCCTCGTTATCCAGGATATTTCGGGCAATGTATGCTTTTGTCTCCAGTTCAATTAATTCTTTTGATTTCTGAAATTCACTATTGTTATATTTCACCTCTTTTGTTTTTGAAAAATCAATCAGTAATTGTCCGATTGGTTGCTGATCAAGGTGCTGCTTAAGGGTCTTTGCATTTTCAAAAGCAGAAAGTTCCTTGCGGTTTTTGTCGGCATACTCCAGGGCAAACTGATAAATAGTCCCGGTTTCGCGCAGACGATAATAGTAATCGGTGTGGTAGGTTGTGTCGCGGGGCACAAAAACATCGGGCATAATTCCGCCACCACCATACACTGTCCGGCCTCCTGTGGTTTTGTATTTTAAAGAGTCGTTTACACTAATGCTGTCTTTTTCAAAGAATTCGCCATGTTCAAAACGCTCAATGATATCGTGGTAATAATCTTCCACTCCATTGTCATAGGGTTTTTGGATAGACCGTCCACTGGGGGTATAATATCGGGCTACTGTCAGGCGTAAAGCCCCGCCTGATGGCAGAGAGAATTGCTGCTGAACCAGTCCTTTTCCAAAGGAGCGGCGGCCAACCACGAGTCCGCGGTCATTGTCCTGCATGGCTCCTGCAAAGATTTCGCTTGCCGAAGCACTAAATTCATCAATCAATACAGTTACGCCGATGTCCTTGCACGACCCGGAACCGTTGGCATAAACGTCCTGACGGGGACTGTTAACACCTTCAGTATAAACAATCATATCGCCCTTTGCCAGAAATTCATTCACCATACTGATGGCAATGTCCAGGTAACCACCCGAGTTTCCCCTAAGATCCACTATGATGTCGCTGCAATTGTGCGCTTTTAGTTTGGCCAGGGCAGAGAGTAACTCTTGATAAGTATTACGGGCAAAGCGGTTGACTTTTACATACCCAATGGAGTCGGTAACCATATAGGACACATCCACACTGTACATTGGAATGTTTCCACGGGTTATCTCAAAATAGATGAGGTCTTTGCGGTTACGTCGCTGAATGCCCACATTAACTTTGGTACCGATGTCTCCTCTGAGCATGCCCACCACATCGTTGGTAGCAACATCCACACCTGCAATAATGGAATCGTTGACGGTAATAATACGGTCGCCGGGCAAAATGCCCACTTTTTCGGAGGGGCCTCCGGATACCACGCTAACCACCATTACAGTATCGTCGGGCATGCTGAATTCCACCCCGATACCGCCAAAATTACCTTCCAGCTCCTGATTGGCTGCTTTCAGGTCTTTGGGGGGTATATAGACACTATGGGGATCCAGATTTTCAAGCACCTCGGGAATGATGGTTTCTACCAGATTGGAGGCATCAATGCTGTCCACATATTGCTCATCAATAAGGTTGATGATGGTCTGCAACTTGCCCGATTCCGGGGCCAGCATTAATCTTTGTCGTGAAGAACCATTTCCGGAGGGATTGGTGATGCGGCCGATAAACATACCGGCTACCAGTACTGCTGCCAATATTAGTGGTAAATATATTTGTCGCGCTGTGTTTCTATTTTGTTCGTTCATGTGATGACGGTTCTTTTATTTGGCAAAATAATGCCTGATGACAATAATTCCGCGTATTGCAGCAAAAATTGTTCCCTTATTAAGAAACTGTATTAAGTTTTATCTTTTTTGTGGCTTTTGCGTTTTGAATCCGTTTTTCAGGTTGAATTCTTCTTGCAAATACGCTTTTTTAGCTTGAACCTTAACATGTGAGAGACTTCAAATCTTAAAAAACATCTTCCAAAAACAAAACTTAATCAGGTTCTAGGGCAATTCCTCAGGTTTTCTGTATTCCAGTTGTACAACTTCAATATTGGCTCTTTTTAAAAGGATCAGGCCATCTTCCACTCTGTAATTCTCTGAAAAAACAACTCTGTTTATTCCTGCCTGAATTATCAGTTTGGAACATTCGAGACAGGGCGAAGAGGTGACATAAAGTGTTGCTCCGTCGCTGCTGTTTCCCGAACGGGCTACTTTGGTGATGGCATTGGCTTCGGCATGCAGCACATAAGGCTTTGTTTTGTTGTTTTCATCTTCGCAGATGTTTTCAAACCCCGATGGGGTGCCATTGTACCCGTCACTGATAATCATTTTGTCGCGAACCAGCAAAGCTCCTACCTGTCGGCGTTTGCAGTAGCTGTTCTGAGCCCAGATGCGGGCCATGTCAAGGTATCTCCGATCCAGTAATTGTTGCTTTTCGTTGCTCACAGGGCTATTAGGTGTATAATGGTTAATACTCATGTGTTGTCACAAAATTAACAAAGAAAGTGACTTGGTGGTTGATACGTTTCCAAAAAGATGAAAATCTTTTAGCCGGAGACTGGTATTCATGAGTTAAAATGTAAGTGCAATGCTTTAACCGTAGGGCGGCGAAAGAACGGAAGAGCAAAGTCATTTGTAAATGAGAAATAAGCTGTGGAGGTGGGGCAGACTAAAAAAAGTTAGGAAGCTTAACACCGTGTTCTTTAGCTCATTTTAAATTTATTCCAATGCAGAATAGAGTGTTTTGGAACAATCCGATTAATTTTCCGTTATCAATGAGAGGTTTGCGGTTTTTCTGCATTTTGGTTTTAAACAATCTATTGCATGACTGATTATCTTGGGAGAATAAAAAGGGGAGATGTTTACGGAGGGCTGGTGGCTGCAATTGTCAGTATTCCCATTGCACTGACATTCGGAGTGGCTTCCGGGGCCGGCGCTGAAGCCGGACTTTACGGCGCTGTAGTCATTGGGCTTGTTGCCACACTTGGCGGAGGAAGTAAAACACTTATTTCTGAACCCACAGGCCCCATGACAGTTTTTATGACAGCCGTTTTTGCTTCCAATATTGCCGAATATGGCTTGCAATCCGGGATGACCTATTCTTTCACTATCGTCTTTTTTGCCGGGGTTTTTCAAATTTTGCTGGGGTACTTTAAGTTGGGTCGTTATTTCCGTCTGATGCCTTACTCGGTCATAAGTGGGTTTATGTCGGGCATTGCCTTGATTCTGATTGTTATGCAGTTGCCGGCATTCCTGGGACACGATGCTGTAAAGGGCGGTATTGTTGGACTGGTCAAAAAACTGCCTGAACTTCTGAGTTACCCCAATTATTTTGAATTGGTCATTGGTATAGGTGCTCTTGTAGTGCTGATTTTTTATCCAAAATCGTGGCAAAGGCTGTTCCCCTCGCAGTTGGCAGTGCTGGTTTTTTTCAGCCTTTTGGTTTTCTTATTGGCGGGAAATGGCAACATACGACTGATTGGAGCCATTGACCTGGGGTGGCCCAACTTTAATTTACCGGTGATGCCTTTCGATCATAACTGGAGTTCGGTTTTTCTGGATGCTTTTTTGCTGGCCTTGCTGGGAAGTATCGATACCATTCTCACAGCCCTGATTGCCGACTCGCTGACTCGTGAAGAGCACAACAGTAACCGCGAACTTATGGGGCAGGGGCTTGCCAACCTGACAGCAGGTCTTTTGGGTACTTTGCCCGGGGCCGGGGCAACCATGGGGACGGTGGTCAATATTCGGACTGGTGCCAGAAGTCGTTGGTCAGGCATTATGCGTTCGGTTTTTTTGTTGATCCTGATATTCGGGGCTGCTCCCCTAATCCGGTTTATTCCGCTGGCCCTTCTTGCGGCCATTGCTTTTAAGGTTGGTATAGACATTCTGGATTGGTCATTTATCAAACGGGCACATAGAATCAGCCAGGGAGCTTTATTTATTATGTATGGTGTTCTTCTTGTTACCATTTTTGTAGATCTCGTGATTGCTGTTGGTCTGGGCATTTTTGTGGCCAATATGCTAACCATCGAAAAACTCAGTCATCTTCAAAGTTTTAATCTGCGGATGGTCTCTGATAGTGTTGATACAGCGCCCTTGGATGATACAGAAAAGGAAATATTCGATAAGATACGAGAGCAGGTCTATCTTTTTTATCTGAGTGGTCCTATGATCTTTGGCGTAGCCCGGGCAATACAGCGTGAACGCAATAATATTGCTCCCTGTCAACATTTAATTCTTGACCTTCAGGATGTAACGCATCTGGATACAACCGTTTTACTTGCCCTTGAGAATATGGTGGATGAAGCCCTTGAATATGGGAAAAGCGTCTATCTGGTTCCGGGCAAGCATTTTATTGAAAAGCGTCTTCGAAAACTAAAGCTACATCAGAAAATCGGTGAGAAAAATATTTTTAAGGATCGTTTGAGTGCCCTCCGGTATGTTGAACAGTTAGCAAACAGAGGTTGATTTATGTGTTCTTTACCTTCTGAGAAACTGATTTTGTCACGAAAGTCTCTTCATCACTTCTTCCTTGTAATTCCGGCCGATGGTCAGCTTTATGTTCCCGATCTCGATGTAGGAGGCGGTGAATGCCTTGATGTGATGAACATTTATAATGAAGGAGCGGTGAATGCGAAGAAAATCATCACCGGGCAACTGCTGTTCAATTGATGAGAGTGTTTCATAACACACCAGTTTTCCTTTCTGCCGGGTATGGACCTGAATGTAATTGTCCAGACTTTCGATGAATTCGATATCGCGAAATGTTACCTTGTATTTTTTCTTGTCCGATTTTAGAATGATATATTTTTTATCGTCAGAAAGCTCCGGCGGCTCATTTCCTGTTGTAGTGAGATTCAAAAATTTATTAACCGCCCTGGCAAATCGTTCGAAAGAAATGGGCTTGACCAGATAGTCCAGTGCATCCAGCTCAAATGCATCCACTGCATATTCGCGGTAAGCAGTGGTGAATATTATTGCGGGTTTATACTGAAGGGTTTTCAGTAGTTCAATACCCGATATGCCTGGCATATTGATGTCCAGAAAAATGAGGTCAACCCTTTGGGTACTGAGAAACTCCATCGCCTTTACGGGATTCGTAAATCCATCCATACATTGCAGGGAGTCAAAAGCCGCCAGATGCTCTTTGATTATTCGGATAGCAATGGGTTCGTCGTCAATTATTATACAGGTTTTGTGTTCCCGGGTCATGTGATTTGTATTTTCAGATTGACTTGATAAATATCTTCATGCTCAGAGATTTGTAAATCGTATTTATCTCCATAAATAAGGGCTAATCTTTCTTGCACATTTTTTAGCCCAATGCCATGCCTGCCGGAATAAGAGGGGTTCTGAACCAGTCCGGGGTTGCTGTTTTTCACAGAAAAGCAGAGTGTTTCATTGTCTGTTGTCAGCGAAATGTGAATAAATGAGCCGGGGGTATTGCTCAAGCCGTGTTTAAAGGCGTTTTCTACAAACGGGAACAGCACCAGAGGGGCAATTTTTAGGGCTCCGGGTTGTTCCGGAAAACTGACTGTTACCTCAAAATTATCGTGCCTGATGCGCTCCAGCTCAATGTAATTTTGGATAAAGGACAGTTCTTTTTTCAATGGAATATCCGGTTCGTTACACTCGTAAAGCATATATTCCAGTAAGTCCGATAGTTTCAGGATAATACGCCGTGACTGGGCAGCATCTTCCGAAACCAGTCCGTACAGGTTGTTGAGCATATTAAAAACAAAATGCGGATGAATTTGGTCCTGCATCAGGTTTAAGCGGGCTTCCCGGAGTTTCAACTCCATTTCCCGGCTCATTTGTTCCAGTTGCTTTTTCTCCAGTTGCTGCTGATAAGATTCCTCAATAAAGTGAATTACGCCTGCCAGAATCACCATCAGGTAATTGCCCGAAAGCAAAATGATTACGTCTTTTCGGTCTGGGATAACAGCTTCGGGCAGGTAATATATGCTAAAGAGGAGGATGATAAAGACTGTAACGATAATGACCCAGAGCGAGATAAGGAAGAGACCTGTCAAAAAATAGTAAAATCTGAAGCGCTTTTTTCGGAAAAAAAACCGGGGAATAAGGATCTGGTTTACGAGTATTGAAGAGGAAAAACCGATTAACGAAACGAATGCTACCAAAACAAGTCGGATGTACAAATCGTATTCGCGATTGCTGAAAACGAAAAACTGGAGTGCGGCCGCAATCGTCCAAAAGAGTATCTGTTTAAAAACCCTTTTACGGAGATTGTTTCTTATGTTTGGTTTATTTTCAGTCATTTGCTATTGTTCCGGAAAGACTGTTTGTGTTTAGCTGTCGGTTTTGATGCAACGTCAAGAGTTGTCTGTTTTCAGTATCTTTGCTTAATGTTTGACTTTGTTGGTGATTATCTTGCTGCATCATTCATCAAAGATAGAAGAAAGGACTTAAGCCTCAAATTGCTGAAGTTACTTTTAGGCAGACAACGCATTTAGCGCCCCGAACAACAAAAAAACTGTTTGGAGGATTAAATCGGTTATCCGGCTTGTGAAAGCAGACGATGATATAAGAAGTTTCAGCGGGTGAAATTGAAGTTTTAATATTGACTTCAGTATTAACCAAAAAAACATAGTTATGATTTTCAATCATTGGATGGAGGGAGGTCCCCTCTTTATGTCACTAATTTACCTGATGTGGGTAGCAGTTATTGTTCTCAGTTTTTTGTTTCTGGCTAAGAGAGCAAAAGCTGAAAATCGTTCGCTTGTCCGGTTGAACGAAGGAATTCTGTTTACCGGTAGTCTTGCGTTCTTAATAGGTGTTCTGGGCCAGGTCCTTGGAGTTTTTGAGGCTCTTAGTGTTATCCAAGTCATGGGAGATGTTTCTGCAGAAATGATGGCCGGAGGGTTAAGGGTTTCTTTCATTGCTCCCTTTTATGGATTTGTTCTGTTCATCCTGTCGGGAATAGTTTGGTTTATCTTCAGGAATCTTCTGAAAAATGAAGAAGGTTAGTCCCGTTGAATGAGGTTAAAGAAAAGGCTGCATCTGTTTGGGTGCGGCTTTTTTGGGATGAAGCATCCCGGGTCACTCTCGCCTAAAAACAAAAAAGCCTGACAATCAACTTGTCAGGCTTTTTCTGAGTACCCAGGGCCGGGGTTGTACCTATTAGACAGCATTAGACAATAAATTTCATAAAGGCCAAAAAATCAACAAAATAACTTGATTGGTAAAAATTAATTATTTATGTTTGACCCTCATTTTACAAATTATTTGCCCCCGTTTTGCCCCCTTAATGATTTTTTAATATGGTTAGTATTAATTTTTATCTGAAATCAGTTACGCCCAACAAAAAGGGTCAGGTTCCCATAATTGCTCAAATTGCATTCGACTACAAGAAGATTCGAAAGCAGATAGGAAAAACCAAACCCGGAAACTGGAATAAGAAAAGTCAACGATTAAAACTTCCTGCACCCGATGATATTAATTACGTTGAGTTTGCCTCTTTTAACCGTTTTTTAGAGGCTTTGCAGAATAAGGCAAGAGAACTATCCAATAATCTTATTTTGGAAAAACGGAGTGCATCCGAAGGGGAGATAAGAGAAATTTTAAGTCTTCAGCAATCAGAACCCGGAAAAAGTTTCTTTGAGTTGTTTGATGAATTTCTGGACTCTCAGAGGGCCATTGTTTCCTATAACACTTTAAGAGGTTACAAAACTGTTCGAAATTTTCTTTTATATTTCCAACGTGATAATGGCTTTGAGCTAACGTTCTCTAAGATTGATGTGCATTTCGGTGATTTGTTTTCTTCATATTGCTTTACTGAAAAAAAGATTGATAATGATTACTTTGTGAAAATTATCAATGTACTAAAGAAGTTCTTCAAATGGGCCAAACCAAGGGGATACCATCAAAAAGAATTTCCTGATATATTAAATGGCATAAGGGAAAAAGAGACCGATGTTGTTTTCCTGACACTGGAAGAGTTAATGATTCTGTATAATTATGATTTTGAGTCAGAACGCCTGGGAAGAGTTCGGGATATGTACTGTTTTTCTTGCTTTACCGGATTTCGCCATTGCGATGTTATAACATTGAAGAATGAACACCTGAACGAGGTTATGGTCACAAAAACGCAGAAAAAGACTCAGAAACAAGTCTCGATTCCCTTAAGCAAATATGCCAAGGCTATTCTTGATAAATATAGAGGGCAGGAGAGTCCTCTTCATAAAATAAGCAACCAGAAGGCAAACGAATACTTAAAAGAGTGTCTGAAATACATTGCAGAGGATCAGGAACCCGGAAAACTCTTTAACCGGAAAATAATTGAAAAACGGGTGATCGGCCAACGTGTCGAGGAAAATGCTGTTCCTCTTTACCATGGAATTACCTTTCATTCCGGAAGGAAAACCTTTATTACTAACAGCATGATTTTAGGCGCCAATCTGCAGGTTTTGCAGGAAATGGGGGCACCCAAAAAGCAAAGAGACCTTGCTAAGTATTTGAAAATAACCGATGCGTATAAAAATAAAGTGATGCAAGATACTTGGGATAAGGTTGGGTAGAATATTTCTTGGGTTAAGTTCTAAGTAAAAATATGACTTAGTCAATAAAACTTTATCTTTGGGCATATGAATAAGCTTAAATTTTCGGGGCACGAAACCTTTGTCGTAAGGACATTCTGGCCAAAAAAAGGATATGATTTTATAAGTAGTGGAGGCAACTTTAATGATGAAGATGCAGTCGTGCAGTTGGGTGTTGGTAAAAACATGGTTACTTCTATGTACTTCTGGATGAGGGCTCTTGGTCTCTATGATGAAGAGAAAAAAGAATTAACTGAATTGGCTCATTTTTTATTTGGTAGCAATGGCGTAGATCCTTATTTAGAAAGCATTGGGTCTATCTGGTTATTGCATTACAATTTAATAAAAACAAATTACTCCTCTATCTATAATGCCGTTTTTAATTCTTTTAGAATTGAAAAATCGTTATTTACAAAGAAGCAACTATCGTCGTATATTAAACGACTTTATTCCGAAAATGAAGATTCCTTATTCAATGAAAACACAGTTGAAAAGGATATTCAGGTTTTTTGCCGACTTTATAATACTCCAGATTACAGGTCGATTAGAAAGGATTTTGAAGAGGAAGTCGGCAGTCTTATGCAAGAGCTAGAATTAATGAACTCAACGAATGAGCGAATTGCAAGCGATGGATCTTCTAGAAAGGAGGAATGGTACTTATTAAAACCGGATGTAAGAATTAATTTGCCTTCTCATGTCACTCTTTTTCTTATTCTTGACCGATTTGAAGAAAGTCAAAATATATCTATGCGACGCCTGGAAACAGAACCAAATAGCCCCGGGATGACTTTCCTTTTAAGTAAAGAAGGTCTATATAGACAACTAAAAGACATTGAAAATGAGTTTAGTCAGGCGATCGTTACAGAAACAGCAGGAAATGTTGTTTTGTCTTTTTCTCAAAAATTAAATAAGTGGGAAGTTTTAAAAAAGTATTATGCAAAATAATATATTCTCTCCATCAGTAAATATAATTAGAGATTCAAATCGTGATTTAAACTATATACCAACGCGAAATGGAGAAAGTGCTTTCAATAAGATAACTAGTGCCTTTGAGAGTGGCACTAAGTCTTTTAATTTAGTAGGCGCTTATGGTTCAGGTAAGTCAGCTTTTATTCTTGCATTGGAAAAGGTACTTAACAATAAAGCAGATTTCTTTTTCAATCCTATTAAAGGAGAAGTCAGCACATTTGAAAAGTGTTTTATTATTGGAGAGTATAAGTCTTTTAAGAGCGCTTTTTGTGAGAATTTTGGTATCAAGAAGAAAGAGGAGTGCTTTAAAGAGTTTGGCAAAGAATTAAAACGATATTCAAAGGAAAAAACTGGGCTTTTAATTGTTGTTGATGAATTTGGGAAATTTCTTGAATTTGCAGCGAAGGAAAGTCCAGAAGAGGAGTTATATTTTATACAGCAATTATCTGAAGTTGTTAATGACCCTGAATTTCCAGTTCTATTCATTACAACATTGCATCAAGCTTTTGAGGATTACGCCCTTGAATTAAATAAAACTCAAAAGAATGAATGGGATAAAGTTAAAGGCAGATTAGTCGAGATAACTTTTAATGAACCCGTCGAACAGCTTTTATTTCTTGCCTCAGAGCGAATATCCCAGAAAGATATTACTCCAAGCTTCTCTCAAAGTTTGGAGAAAAACCTTTTTAACGCCATTAATGAATCAGGAGCATTTCCATTGAAGGATTATTTTTCACCTGATTTTGCAAGGAAGATTTTCCCATTTGATCTGCTATCCGCCTCAATTTTGACACTTGCACTTCATAACTATGGCCAAAATGAACGTTCATTATTTTCTTTTCTTGAATCCGAGGACTTTCTTGGCTTAACAGATTTTGATGATGGGAAACAGTTTTTCCACTTAGGGAACGTATTTGATTATCTTTCGTACAATTTTCATAGCTTTCTTAATTCCAAGTTTAATCCACACGGGGCCCAATGGAGGGCAATTTTTGATGCCTTAGAAAGGACTGAAGGAGTTTTTGAATACGATTTCAAGCCTGCAAGGGAGCTCATCAAAGTAATTGGTTTATTATCTATTTTCGGAAGAGCCG
Source organism: Marinilabilia sp. (assembly GCF_016278715.1). Taxonomy (GTDB): domain Bacteria; phylum Bacteroidota; class Bacteroidia; order Bacteroidales; family Marinilabiliaceae; genus Marinilabilia. Next base: position 15,677 of record NZ_JADQBH010000255.1, read on the forward strand.
GACAACGAATTACCAAGGAGTTTTTGTGTGATTATGGAAAACATGCTTTACAGATTGGTAATGCGGAGAAGATAGTTGAAAAGCTTGAGAAAAATCAAATTATAAGATTTACGAATTATAATCAACGGTATGTATTATTTAAAGGAACTGACGTTGATATAGATAAAGAACTGGAGCTTGCTGAAGACCGAATTTCAAAAGATTTTTCTGTTGTTAACCAGCTTAGAAAGTACTTTAATGTTCCTATTTTCCAAGCCAAAAGAAGTTTTTACGAGACAGGGACTCCAAGGTATTTTGTAACTGAAATTAGTGAAACACCCACCTCTCTGGAACCAGAGGGTTCTGTGGATGGATATATTAATCTTGTTTTTAGCAATTTAATAGATTCTGAGGCTGTTAAAAATGTGTCTGCCGAAAATAATGGTGCCATTCTTTATGGATATTTCAAAGAATATGAAGGTATCCGGGAGAAGTTGACGGAACTAGAAAAGATAGAAATAGTTAAGAAGGATTGTCAAAACGATTCAATAGCTTTAGCTGAACTAAATAATCAATCGGCAAATGCCAAAGAAACTTTAAACTCATTGATTATTGGTTCTTTTTACGGACAATCTTCTATGATTGATTGGTATTTTCTTGGTATAAAATATTCAATCAGTAGTTCCAAGGAATTGAATTCATTACTCTCAGATATCTGCGAAAAAATTTATTTTAACGCACCTATTCTTAAAAATGAGTTAATGAATAAGGAAAAGCTAAATGGAACCATATCTGGGGCGAGAAATAAACTTGTCGCAATGGCTTTAAATAATTCCGAAATGTTGGATTTTGGGTTCCGTACAGACAAATATCCACCGGAAAAGACCATTTATTTATCTCTTCTTAAAAATACCGGAATTCATGATTTTAATGGTAAAATTGCCAGGTTTAAAAAACCAGAGAAGGAATCTTATGCTCAGTTATGGAGTGTGTCTGAGACTTTTTTAGAAGAATGCTCTATTGC
>NZ_JADQBH010000201.1 GCF_016278715.1 Marinilabilia sp.
GCTCTAAAAACAAAATTTGCTTAGTTTATGGACAGGCACTAAATAAACCGACAGAATCACCAAAGCCTCTTCTGCTTTTGCCCGGAAGAGGCTTTTTTGTCTTCTCCTGTCCAGTCTATCAATTTATGAGTTGCTTCAAAAGCATTTGTATCTCCGAATAAAAAATCATCGGCCCGCTTATGGCATATCATCGGGTGAGTGGTGGAAATACTATGTTTCAAATCAAGATGCTCCACTGCCTTTTGGGCATGATTACCCCACAAAAACCAAATCAAATCCGGACAAGCCTGGTTGATGTAATCCAGCAATCTGTCGGTAAATGGTTTCCAATGTTTTGAGTGACTCCCGGGCTTGCCCAAATTGCAGGAAAAAGAGGTATTCAGTAACAAAACCCCTTGTCGTTCCCAATGCTTAAACAGTTGATTGGGTGGAAGAAGAACAAAACGACCATCTGCAATTTCATTTTTGACACTGTTGAAGGTCCTGAACTCCTTTTTCTCTGCAGCATAGAGTGCCCGAACAATATTTCGAAGACTTGTGTTCCGGAAACTCCCTGTCCAGCTTCTCAAAGGCCCTACTTCAAAAGCACGACCTGTAGCAACCCCCTTTTGTGGATAGGGGTCCTGACCCAGAATTACTACTTTTGCTTTTGATAAATCAAGTGTCAAAAAACGAAGCATATCATTAACAGCCGGGGTAATCTCTTCACTATTCGCAATTCCAATTTTGTTTTCGACCTCATCAAGAATTGACAAAACCTCTTGAGTAAAAAAAAGCTTCCAGGAAGAATGAATATCTGAGGGTAATATCATCAGGATTATTTAAAATTAAACTTGTTTACTTAACCTGATAAATTCGCAAATAATCAGGTTGAATGTTCAAATATAATTATTCCTGCATTGGTTCAAATAAAACCATCATTCATTCCGCTAAAACTTCTGATCCCTAAGAACCTTAACAATTTTGCAACCTTCAATAAACCCTAATCCCCTCCAATTTGTTAGCTTTGAAAACAAAAAAATGCGACAACACCTTTTCTTTCTCATTCTGCTGGCGTTGGCATCAACCGGCTGTCAATCACACAGAAAGCCATCACTAACAGGATCCCGTCAAATTTCCATAGACAGTACAATTGCACCAGATTCAACAGTGACTGCTTATATTGCACCGCTTCGCGATTCGGTAGATGCAATAATGAATGAAGTAATCGGAACTTCTCCTGAAGAAATGTTTGCCGACAAACCCGAGTCCCCCCTTTCCAGTTTTGTTGCTGACCTCCTTAGGGAAGCCGCTACGAAGGAATTAAAAGAACTGGGAAAAGAACAATTTCCTGTTATCACGGTCATAAACATCAGGGGATTGAGAGCTCCGCTTCCGAAGGGCCCCATAAAAGTCAAGCACATCTATGCCCTGATGCCCTTCGAAAACCAGATGGTAACCTTGAAAATGTCAGGAGAAGACATCAAAAAACTCTATCAGCATATAGGCGAATCTAACGGCGACGGCCTGAGTGGTGGTTCTTTTTCTTTTGCCGACCAATCGGTAAAAAACCCGAAAATCCATAACCAACAAGTAAAAGACGAGGCCTTTTATTATGTGGTGACATCCGATTACCTTGCCACAGGTGGTGACCATTACACCATATTTGCCAAAGCAACAGAAAAGTATGAATCGTCTCAAAAGATCCGTGACCTGATTATTCAGCACATCAGAGATATAGAGAAACAAGGCAGTCTCATTCCGGTGCCTGAAAACAAACGCATCGAAATGCAGTAAAGAACCATCAGCCAACTATCAATAAAACAACCACATGCATACCAATAGACGACATTTTTTAAAAACGCTTGCCGCAGGAAGTATTGCTGCTGCTATCCCTTTCACTCTCAGAGGAGAATCTTCCACCGGCAATACACTAACCATTCTGCATACCAATGACGTTCACAGTCACCTGGATCCATTCGAAAGCAATCATCCAGAATTTCCAAACCTGGGTGGATTTTCCAGAAGAGCTAACCTCATAAACAAACTGCGCAATCAGAAGGAACACGTTATACTGCTGGATGCGGGAGATATTTTTCAGGGAACCCCCTACTTCAATTTTTTTGGTGGAAAACCAGAGTTGGAACTGATGACGAAAATGAAATACGATGCAGCAACCATCGGAAATCACGAATTCGACAACGGGATGCAACATTTGGCAGACCAGCTACAATACGCCGAATTCCCATTCATTTGCAGCAATTACAAATTCGAAGGCACCCCGCTTGAAGAAAAAACCCAACCCTGGAAAATTATCGAAAAAGGCCCCTTCCGAATTGGAATCATTGGTCTGGGCATAAATCCTGCTGGTCTGGTATCTCCCGCTAATTATGAAGGAATGGAATGGCTGAATCCGGTAAGCATCGGAGAAGAGACTGCTACATTTCTCAAAAATGAAAAGAAATGCAATCTCATCATTGCACTTTCACATCTTGGAATTAACAGCACTTCCGAAAGACCTGATTCAGACAGAAAATTGGCCGCAGAAACTTCTTCCATTGATATCATCGTTGGTGGACATACCCACACATTCCTGGAGGAACCGGAACAAATAAAAAACAGACAAGGCAAGAATGTTATAATCAATCAGGTTGGCTGGGGCGGAGTAATTCTGGGCCAGCTGGATGTTACATTAAATAATGGGAAGTCCACGTTCCTCGCCACGCAACACCTTCTAAGATAGTGGTACTTTTGGTTTCTTAGTTATAAAACCAGATAAAAAACAGAAGACATTAGCCCATATAAGTATTTCATTTTTCTATATTATTTTGTTTTAATCAAACCTAGAACAAAAAACCCAAAGGCGTAACGTTGAATACTATTTTAGATTCATTATGAAATAATGTAATACAATAATTATGACAAAACATTATGAATCAGATATAGAAGAAATAATTGCTAAACGGTATGATAATGGCGGTGATTTATGGACTTCCCCTGACAAACGGATAGCCAAAGGAAGCCCGTTTTCAACTCTTGGTAGTGCGTTAATGCTCGCAGAGTTGGGATTAACGACTTCTTCACCTGTAATTAAAGATACTGCTGAATTGATACTTAGTTCATGGCGAGAAGACGGACGATTTCAAATAGCACCAAAGGGTGCAATATACCCTTGTCATACCGCTGGTACTGCTAGGATTTTATGTCGCATGGGATATACTAACGATAATAGACTAAAAAAAACTTTTGAACATCTCCTTAAAATTCAGCATAATGATGGTGGTTGGCGTTGTAATACCTATAAATTTGGAAGAGGGCCGGAAACGGTCTATTCAAATCCAGGAACAACATTAGAAGTTTTAGACACATTCAGATTCACACATTTTCTTAATAATAATAAACAACTGGATAAGGCCGTGGAATTTTTACTCAATCATTGGGAAACCCGGGAACCCCTAGGCCCTTGCCATTATGGAATTGGCACTTTATTCATGAAAGTTGAATATCCTTTTTTTAGATATAACCTATTTTTCTATGTTCATGTTCTATCTTTTTATGACATAGCTAAGAAAGATAATAGATTTATAGAGGCGCTTAACGTTTTAGAATCCAAAATGGTTAAGGGGAAAATAATAGTAGAAAATCCCAACAGAAAGTTGGCAAAACTTTCCTTTTGTAAAAAGGGAGAACCAAGTGACCTTGCTACTGAACGGTATTATGAAATATTGAATAATTTAGAATAAGAATTGAAAGAAGATATCTTAAAAAAGAGTTCATTACAAGCCCTAAATATTACAAAGCTATGGGTAATTAAAACGAACCGGGTTCAGAAAAAAAACAGACAAATTTGAAAGCACCTCAGTTTTAATAATATGTGATTCCGATTCACAATTTTCTTCAAGCCTTTACAAACCAGGCAAAGAATGAAGCAAATAGAGATGGTGTTACTCCGATTGAGTTGATCGATAAAGAAAGATTAGTGGATCTTTCCGAAAAATACCAACTTAAACTAATTACTGTGACTGTTTATGAAATTGATACGAAATGCTTTAAGGTATTCACTTAACAATACTCCGCAAGCTATTTTCATCTAGTTGACTATAAGAATCTTACAAGCCTCAAAAAATAAAACTCTACTCTCCGATTATAAAATCTTTGCGTATCTGCGTTTTGGCAATTTTAACAGACTATTGTGCCTGAAACACTGATTAAAAAAAGGAATATTGTCCCGCAATAAAGAAATAATTCCACAAAACGGAATTAAAGCTTTTTCTATGGGGGCTTTAAATATTCATTGTCTGAACTAAACCGAAAGATTCGCGTAATAAATCCTATATGATTCACATACGGGACGTTTTCTCCTGGATTATCAGTTCAACTAAACAATACCAAAGAAACAACAGAGAAAGGGGTAGCCCTTTAAAACAAACCTAGAGTATGAATAAGAACACTGAACAGGAAAGAACTCTCCATTTCTCAGCCGATAAGGAAATGATAAGAATCTAAAAGTTTTGTGTAACCAATTCATTTCAGGACATAATCCTTATAAATAAAAAACGCGCTAAAACCTCTTGTTCTGAAGCTTAAGCGCGATTTTCAATATCAAATAACCTATTACTCTATCGGTAATTGTCTCTTAAAGGACTCATCCAGGGAGATAATTGTCTCGGTAGATGAGATGCCCGGGATGTTTTGTAGACGGTCGTGTAAAATACGCTTTAAATGCTCATTACTTTTGGCAAAAATCTTAATAAACATGGCATACTCACCTGTGGTATAGTGACATTCAACCACTTCCGGAATTTCTTCCAACATCTTTACCACCTTATCAAAAAGGCTTGCTTTTTTGAGGAATATTCCCATAAAAGCACAGGTGTGATAACCAATTTTACTGGGATTAATGATAAATTCGGATCCTTTAATAACCCCCATATTCATCAAACGCTGAATGCGTTGGTGAATTGCAGCACCGGACACCTTACATTCCCTGGCAACTTCAAGAAACGGAATTCGGGCATTATGTGTAATCATTGACAAAATTTTTTTGTCAAGGCTATCAATCTGTAAATTGCTCTCCATATTAAAAATGACAAATGTTAGAAATTAAAAGAATTTCTGCTCTTTTTTTAATGATTCTTTTCGAATTTACGGGTATTTATCCAATAATCCAATAAATATGGAGCAAAAATAGCACTACGAATTTTTTAACTTCCTAATTCACTTTCAGTTTTTAAGTATGTGGGCCAATTGTTTCAAATCATCGCCACTGAGGTTTTGAAAAATCTGAAGGTCAAACAGAGGAATAATCGCCAGAATATGATCAAAAATATCTGCCTGAACAGCTTCAAATTTAATCCATTCCTGTTCTCGGGAGAACGCATAAATCTGTATCGGAATGCCCTTCTCACCTGGATCAAGATGACGCACAATCAGCGTCATCTTTTCATTAATTTTAGGATGCTTGGTGAGATAATTTTCCAGATATTTTCTGAAAATTCCCAAATTGGTCATCCGTCTCCCATTAACAGGCAAAGATTCATCTATTTCATTTTGCTTGTTATACTCTTCTATTTCTTTTTGTCGTTCTTCGATGTATGATTTAAGATGGTGAATTTTCTTAAACTTATCCAGCATCTCTGAGGTACAAAACTTCACGCTATGGGTATCAATGAAGACTGATCGGGCAATACGACGACCTCCGGATTCTTCCATCCCACGCCAGTTTACAAACGAATTGGAAACCATTGCATAAGTTGGAATGGTGGAAATGGTTTTATCCCAGTTACGCACCTTTACGGTATTCAGCGAAATCTCCTGAACCGTTCCATCTGCATTATGGCCGGGCATAGAAATCCAGTCACCCACACGTACCATCCGATTCGCAGAAAGCTGTACCCCAGCCACCAACCCAAGAATGGAATCTCTGAAAATCAACATCAGAACAGCAGCCAGAGCTCCCATTCCTGCAATAATGGCAGTTACCTTGACATTAAAAATAATGGAAACCGCAACCAGAATACCAATAATAATGGCCAACAGCTGAATCACTTGTAAATAACCTTTAATCGGACGGTCGTAAGCAAAGGGAAAGGTATTGTAAATATCCTCAAAAGCCCGCAACAATGCCTGAAAAGCCATCAGGATAACAATCAACAAATACAGAGAAACCAAATCGTGAAAAACCGCTAACCGATCCGGTTGGTCACCCCAAAAAACACCTGAAAGAAAGTAAATAACCACCACCGGTGCCAAATGAGCCAACCGATGAAATACCTTTCGGTGGACCAGATGGTCATCCATTTTCGACCTGGTTTTTCTCACCATCCGGATGATAGAAAACAGAAGGACTCTTCGCACAATAAAAAAAGCCAACCAGGAAAGCAGCAGCATAAGCACTGTAGAAATGCCAAAAAGCAGGATTTCTGTCCAGAATTCAGAAAGATTAAGCAACTGCAAACGGGAATGAAGCCATTCGGTTAGCCAATTTACGTTAGAATTTATCGTCTCCATGCTTTAATTATTACAATGTTTTTGTATATTTTTGTTTGAATCATAATTAACCTAAATTTTGACTCCAGCAGATTTTAACCGGGAATTCTAAAAACCCCTTAATCTGCCATCAAATAAGAATTCAATCAATTATCCCGGTCAACATTGAATGTTTGCACAAAAATAACGAAACAACGGAATGTAACCTATTTTCCAATAACGAATGAAGCCAAATAATTTTTTACTAACACTACTGATACTGGTTGTCTTTTCTCCTTCCCTGTTATTCGCGCAGGACAGACTTAACTTTGAAGAGGCACTGAGAATCGATTTTGTCCTTTCGGGAAACCATCAGGAACAAACTGTGACCATTGTCAATTATCTCAAATCTCCAAATTACCAATGCAGCCCGGGACAAGCCATACCTAACTATGACTATGGGTCCTACCGGGTTCTGCTTATAGAAAAAGAAAAACTCGACACCTTGTTCATAAAAGGGTTCTGCACTCTTTTTGAAGAATGGCAATCCACGCCTGAAGCCAATAAAAAAGAACGGGCATTCAGACAAACTGTGGAAACGCCTTTCCCCCTCAAGGAGGTCTTTGTAAAACTGGAATTACGCGATTCAATGGGGATGTTCAGAACCTTACGCTCAGAATTCTTCTCGCCATCATCCATCATCCAAAAGTTATCGCCGGAAAGATTCCCTTCAAAAAAGATTCACGGCATCGAAGATCCATCGAGACAGTTGGACCTTTTGATTTTAGCAGAAGGATATACAAAGGACGAAACTGAAACCTTCTTTGAAGATGCTGAAAATGTCTCTTTGCAACTTTTGAGTACCCCTCCATACGACCAACTTAAGGATAAAATAACCATAAGAGCCATGGCGGTTCCTTCAGGCGATTCCGGAACTAATAATCCGCAAAAAGAAGAATGGGGAAACACTGCGATGGGCAGTTCGTTCAACACCTTTGGCACCGACAGGTATCTTGAAAGCCTTTATACATGGAAGATTTTCGATTATTCTGCCGCTCATCCACGCGACCACATTATCGTATTGGTCAACACAAAAAAATATGGTGGTGGTGGTGTTTACAATCACTTTTCTATCACCTCTGCCGGACACCCCTATTCTGCAAAAGTACTCATTCATGAAATAGGCCATGGCCTGGCCGGGCTGGGAGATGAATATTACTCACCCGATGTAAGTTATTCGGACTTTTTTGATTTGAAAACTGAGCCCTGGCACCCCAACATTACCACTTTGGTCGATTTTGAAAGCAAATGGAAAAACCTTATTGATGAATCCACTCCTATCCCGACACCTGCAAATAACAAATACAAGAACATCACAGGGGTGTTTGAAGGAGCAGGTTATTCAGCAAAAGGAATATACCGGCCAGCCATAAACTGCCGGATGAAATCGAATGAAGCGGATGGATTTTGTGAAGTATGCAAGTTATCTATCAAGAAAGCAGTCAACTTTTACACAAAATAGAAAACATTAATAAAACCATATATATGAATTATTTAGCAAGCGAAAAGCGTTACGACAACATGATTTACCGCCGTTGCGGAAAAAGCGGAATTAAGCTGCCGGCTTTGTCACTAGGCCTATGGCACAACTTCGGATCGGTCGATGTTTTCGAAAACGGACGAAGCATCCTTCATCATGCATTCGACAATGGCATAACCCATTTCGACCTGGCCAATAACTACGGACCTGTTCCGGGAAGTGCTGAAGAAAATTTTGGCCGTATCCTGGCTACCGATTTCAAACCTTACCGGGATGAAATGATTATTTCCTCAAAAGCAGGGTATCTAATGTGGCCCGGACCTTACGGAGAATGGGGTTCCAGAAAATATCTCCTTGCCAGCCTCGACCAAAGTCTGAAGCGTATGGGTTTGGAATATGTAGATATTTTTTATTCTCACCGTCCCGATCCCAATACACCCCTCGAAGAAACAATGGGAGCCCTGGCGCATGCTGTAAAACAGGGGAAAGCGCTGTATGCAGGAATATCCAACTATCCAGCGGATCTGACACAACAAGCTGAAACTATTCTGCGTGACCTGGGCGTTCCATTACTCATCCATCAACCCAGATACAGTATGCTGGATCGATGGGTGGAAGACGATGGCCTCCTGGACGTTCTGGGAAAACGCGGAGTTGGGTCCATTGCATTCTCACCTCTGGCTCAGGGGCTGTTAACCAACAAATATCTGAAAGATATCCCTGCCAATTCCCGAATGGCCAATCCTCACGGATTCCTGCATAAAGATGCCCTAACACCTGAAGTTCAGGCCAGACTAAACAAATTAAATGCAGTCGCGGCCACCAGAGCTCAGTCACTTGCCCAAATGTCCATTGCCTGGTTACTGAAAGACAGCAGAGTTACCTCTGTTCTGATTGGTGCCAGCAGCGTGGAGCAGCTCAACAACAATCTGGATGCACTAAATAACACAGCATTCACCGAAGAGGAGTTGAATGATATTGAGAAGATTTTGAAATAAAGGATTGAGGCTGAGGTTGAACAAACCGTTCATCCTTAGCCTTCAGTAAGCATAATTACCTTCGATTGAAGATGTATCGTTAATATGTGTAACAAAGTTGTTTGGGTTTATCGTTAAACAGGCTTAACTCTGTTGCTTAAAAATGGCGGACCCCCGTCCGCCAACCCTGATAACTACTGCCTATCAACAAACTCACTTTTTCTTCTCATCAAAATCTACCTATGCCAAGAATTCAAAAACCCTCTTGGGGGGATTTAGAGGCGCTTTTTTTAGCTGCCCCATAAAGTTTTCCCTTCTCACTTTATCACCAATCTTGTTATCTTTGTCGGCAATAGAAGAAAATATTATGGCCAACATACTTTCAGTAGAAAATCTTACCCATAACTGGGGGGACATTCGTTTGTTCAGCAACCTTTCTTTCGGTTTAGAGGAAGGGGACAAAGCTGCCCTCATCGCAAGAAACGGAACAGGGAAAACCACGCTTCTCAATATTCTGGGAGGAAAATTTTCTGCAGATTCAGGCAATGTAACCTGGCGAAAGGAGATTGTCACAGGGTATCTGGCTCAGGATCCTGATTTTGAACCGGAACTTACTGTTCTGGAATCCATTTTCCACTCCGAGAACGAAACAGCCGTGGTTGTTCGTCAATATGAAAAAGCTATTGCCGAAAATGACCATGACTCTCTTCAGACGTTACTCCCCCGCATGGAACATCTGAATGCCTGGGACTATGAAGAACGGGCAAAGCAGATTCTTTCGCAGTTAAAAATCGATATGTTTGACCAGCCCATGGCCCAATTGTCTGGTGGGCAGATAAAACGAGTGGCCCTTGCCAGAGTATTAATTACCAATCCGGACTTTCTGATTCTGGATGAGCCCACCAACCACCTTGATTTAGACATGATCGAATGGTTGGAAGATTACCTGAAAAGAAGCAGGATGACCCTCTTGATGGTTACTCACGACCGGTATTTCCTGGACAATGTCTGCAACGAAATATACGAATTACAGGACGAAACGCTATATCAATACAAAGGAAACTACACCTACTATCTGGAAAAACGGGACGAACGCATCAACCAGAAAAATCTGGAGGTAGAAAAAGCGAGAAATCTGTTACGAAAAGAGCAGGACTGGATGAACCGCCAGCCACAGGCCCGGGGCACCAAAGCCAAATACAGGATAGACGCTTTTTATGATCTCAAAAAAACTGCCGGACAAAGTACTGAAGAACAAAACCTGGAAATAAACATCAAATCCTCACGGCTGGGTAAAAAAGTTGTCAACCTGCACCACATCAGCAAAAGCTTTGACACCCTCAACCTAATTCGCGACTTTTCCTACAAATTTGTGCGCGGAGAAAAAATCGGCATAATCGGGAAAAACGGAAGCGGAAAGTCCACCTTTCTGAACATCCTTACCGGCAAACTTCAACCCGATAGCGGAGAGGTGGAACCCGGAGAAACCCTGGTTTTTGGCTACTACAGACAGGAAGGACTGAATATTGACAACAGTAAAAGAGTTTTGGATGTAATCACCGACATTGCAGACCACATCCAACTGGGAAAAGACCAATCTATGTCTGCATCTCAGTTTCTAAGATATTTTATGTTCCCCAACGAAATGCATAATGTGCTGGTGGAGAAACTCAGTGGTGGTGAGAAAAAACGGCTCTACCTGATGACCGTTCTCATGAAGAATCCAAACTTCCTGATTCTTGATGAGCCCACCAACGATCTTGACATCCTGACGCTAAACATTCTGGAAGATTATCTCCTTCAGTTTGATGGTTGTGTAATGGTGGTCTCCCACGACCGTTACTTCCTTGATAAAGTCACAGACCACTTATTTGTTTTCGAAGGGAATGGCGGAATAAAAGATTTTCCGGGAAATTACACTGATTATTATACCCATATTAAAGCAAAAGAAAAACTACAAAAAGCAGCATCTTCTGTCACCGCAAAAGAATCTAAAAAGAGAAAACCTGCCCGAAAACCCGACAAAAACAAAATCACTTTCAAGGAAAAAAAGGAAATAGAAAGTCTTGAACAGCAAATTGAAAAATTAGAAGCTCAAAAAAGTGAAATGGAAGCACAACTCAACTCCGGAGCCTTATCCGGAGAAGGATTGCTTCAAACCTCATCGGATCTTGGCAAAATAATAGAAGAACTTGACCATTGCGAAATGAGATGGCTCGAGTTGAGCGAAAAAGATAATTAATTTCTTATTTCATCCCAGGAGTATTCTCCCATATCAACAAGATCCTGCAGGTTGTTCCTTGTAATCCCCATCGATTTAACGCTGAAGGTAGGGATGGTCTGAGTTCCGTTAAATGTGCTGGCATTTGCCAGCTCTTCAGGATTCCCATTTTCCATCAGAATTTTTGCAATTAAATCGCCGGTTTTATACCCCAATTCTTTATGTGGGTGATATACCGTGAGATTCATTCCTCCATCTTCAATACTCCTTACAGCTTCTAAAATAGCATCCTGACCGGTAACAAAAACCTTGTCGGCGATTCCATATTTATTGAGAACATCTACAACCCCAAGCCCCATCGGATCATTGCAACTGATCACCGCATCCACTGTCAGTCCGTGGGAATCCAGAATATTTTGAAACTCATAGGTAGCCCGTTCTCTGTTCCATCCCTCAATATAAGATTCATAAATCACATTTATCTCCCCAGCGTCCACATGAGGTTTTAACATAACATCAATATGGGCCTTCACTTCGAATCCATTTTTGTCAAATCTGTCACCGGCAAAAACCACGTAATTCCCTGAGGGCGCGGCAGCAAGAGCACCTTCACAAAAGATGCGGGCAATCTCTTCATTGTCACCAGTCACAAACATGTCATAATTGGAGTTGTTAATCAGCCGGTTGTAAGCAATCACTTTCACCCCCTGTGCCCTGGCATCCCGAACAAGTGGAGCAATCGTATTTCCGTTAACAGCAGCTATCACCAGTAAGTCAACTCCTTGGGCAAGTAACTCATAACCCTGGGCCAACTGAGTGATATCATTGTCTTCGGCATGTTTTATTAAAGTAGCTATACCGTGCTCTTTTAACTTTTCGGCCATAAAATTGCCTTCTTTAACAAATCTTTCCCGGTTTTGCGCGGGATTTAGATATCCTACGGTATATTCCGACCCATTGGAACAGGAAAGCAAAAAAGAAAATAACAAGGCTGAAAGAGAAATCTTTAGAATTTTCATAGTACAAAATGCATTTTCATCTGATTACAAATATCAAAAAAAATCTAAACAAAAGCTAAATTCCAAGAAAATATACATATTTTTACCTGACCAAAAACGTTTTTTACAATGCAAAACTTCAATTGGAGCTGGCGGGATATCAGTATCCGCCACAAAATAGGACTCGGTTTTACTTTAATCATCGCAATTTCTGTAATAACAGGCCTAGTTTTATTGAGCAACCTCAATAAAATATCCAAGCAAACAAAAAACCTATCAGAAACGCATATTCCTACAGTTTATGAAGTGAATTATCTGATGCGTTACTGGCAGGAAACCAGTGAAAATGCCAAATCCTTCGATTTTTCAAAGAATCCATATTTCAACAGTCAGGCAGAAATCACCTTTGACCGCACCAATACAGCATTTCAGAATCTGATTGAACTTACAACGGATCGGAAAGAGGAATTGATTAAAAAAGGTGTATTCCTGGACCTACTCAAACAGCATCTGACACGTTACAAGGAAACAAGAGAAAAATATCTTGCTATCTCTTCCAGGTTTGAAAATCAACTAGGCCTTTTTAATCAAACCTTAAACAACCTCAACAGCACAGCCAGCACCAATTCGTTTAATGAAACACGGATTGTTGCAGAAGCAAATCAGCTTGCAGTTCAGATTAATAATCATATTCTTAACCGAAATGGCGTAGCATTAATTGAGTTGGCAAAAGAATTGCCCGAATCCAGAAACAGAGCAATGGGAATTCCTTCAAGAGCAGACCTAAAGACTCTCACCTCTGGCTTATATGACATTTTTGACAATTTGCTTTCCACCTATAAGCAAATGCGTATTGCCGAACTTAACAATTATGAAGCATCCAAAAATGTGATGTGGGAAGTTCGGGCATCCTCAGATATTGGATTGGATCAAATCCAGATTGTTGGAAATACCAGCAATGAGATCACCAACAAACAGCGGACAATACAAATAATAACCATTATCCTTTCAATTGTTTTGGGCGCATCACTTATTGTTATTCTTTCTAACTCCATAGGACGCCCCATCATCAGAGGAATCGAGCTTGCCGAAAGAGTAGCCAAAGGAGATCTCACCGTTAAAATGAAAGAAGACCGGAAAGATGAAATCGGTCGTCTGGGAAGTGCCCTGAACAATATGACGGTTAACCTCAATAAATTGATATCTGACATTATCAACACTTCAAGAGGAGTTGCAGATTACAGCGAACAACTCAATGAGAAAGCGCTTGATCTGGCTGAAGGTGCAAACCAACAGGCCTCCTCCGCCGAAGAAGTATCATCATCTATGGAGGAGATGCACGGTGTGATCGAGCAAAATACCCACAACTCCAAAGAAACGGAAAGAATTTCTGCAAAAGCAGCTTCCCAAATGCGGGAAAGTAACAAACGAAGCAAAGAAGCAGCTTTGCAACTTGAAGAGATTACAAGCAAAATAATGGTTATCAAAGACATTGCCTTTCAGACCAACATTCTGGCTCTCAACGCAGCAGTGGAAGCAGCACGAGCCGGACAGGAAGGCAGAGGTTTCTCTGTGGTGGCCGCTGAAGTTCGCAAACTTGCCGAACGGAGTCAGACTGCAGCTCAGGAAATCAGCAAAGTATCTGCAATAACCATTGAAGCATCCCGCCTCTCGACACAAATGCTTGATGAACTTACCCCACAAATTGAAAAAACGGCCGAATTGGTAAGTGAAATTTCAGCAGCATCGGTAGAACAGGTTAGCGGAGTGCAACAAATCAACCTGGCACTTCAGGAGTTGAATCAGATAACCCAGAGAAATGCCTCCAGTGCGGATGAAATCAACATAACCTCAGATAAGTTGCAGGGGATGTCCCATGAACTTCTGAATGCCACCACTTCTTTCAAAGCATTGAGAAGTGCCGAAGACGAGGAGGAAGATTATTAGGCCCAAAACAGTCACCAGAAGATGAATATATGACAATACTCACACACCCCACTTTAATTTTATAAGCAAAACCCGTTATTTTTTTTCAATTTAATTGTTTTAGACTAAATTAATAATTATTTTTGCAGAACAAACAAAACAAAGACAATTTATCATGTTAATGCATGCCTATACTTTCTTTTATTTCTTCTTTTATTTTTTTGGTTTTTCAACCAGAAGGGGCAGGCTCATGCATAATCAATAACGAAAAGGAATTTTCAAAATATGCGTCCCGCCCCAACAGGCGGGATTTTTTTTATTTAAACCATGAGTAAAACAGAAAAAGTTAAAGTAGCCATTCAGGGAATACCGGGGGCCAATCATGAGATTGCAGCCAGAGCCTGGTTCAGCAACAAAGAAGTAGAACCTGTTGCCTGCCACACGTTTCAGGAAGTGTTTGATGTCATGCACAACAATCCTGAAACCCTTGGCATTATGGCCATTGAAAACACACTGGTGGGAAGCTTACTCCCCAACTACACCATGTTGCGTGAATCGGGTTTTTTCATTCATGGTGAACACAAGTTAAGAATTAAGCACCATCTGATGGCTCTGCCGGGACAAACCATTAAGGATCTCCACGAGGTACACTCCCATCCGATGGCCCTTGCTCAGTGCGAGGCATTTTTCAAAGATTACCCGCATATCAAACTCATTGAAAGTGAAGATACCGCCTATAGTGCCAAGGTTATTGAAGACGGTCAGTTAAAAGGAATTGGAGCCATTGCATCATCCCTGGCAGCAGACCTTTATCATCTGGACATCATCGAAAGCGGTATTGAAACCAACAAGCACAATTTTACACGTTTTCTCATAATTGGTCAGAAAGACAGCCTTGAAAAGGCAGAACTTCTCGAACAAAAAAGAATCAATAAATCATCTTTGGTATTCTCTCTCCCCCATGAAGAAGGAAGCCTGTCGAAAGTTCTTACTATTCTGGCTTTCTACAGCATCAATCTTTCAAAAATTCAATCATTGCCTGTGGTTGGTGTAGAATGGGAATATTTATTTTACATTGATATAAATTACAATGATTATGAACGATATATGCAATCATTGGATGCCATTCGTCCACTTTGCAAAAAATTAAGAATTCTGGGTGAGTACGAAGCTTGTCAAACCACACATTCAACCAATGGGGAAACGGTAAGAAAAGAGAAAGTTCAACAAGCACTATTATCGATTTAAAGAACGGAACTATGATAACACCAGCCCATAGAGTCAGTGAAGTAAAAGAGTATTACTTCTCCCTCAAACTGAAAGAAATTGCAGGAATGATAAAAGATGGCAAACCTGTCATCAACCTGGGAATTGGAAATCCCGATCAACCGCCGGCTCCGGAAGTTCTGGAAACCCTTAACAAAGCAGCCTTGCGACCCGACACACATGGATATCAGGGTTACATCGGAATACCTGAACTTCGAAATGCCTTTTCACAATGGTATAAAAAGTTTTACGGAGTAATCCTCGACCCAGAGTCGGAGGTGCTTCCCCTGATGGGTTCAAAAGAGGGTATCATGCATATCTCAATGGCCTTCCTGAATCCGGGAGATGAGGTATTGGTACCCAATCCCGGCTATCCGACTTACTCGGCAGTAACCCAAATTGTTGGAGCCAAAGAGCGCTCGTACGACTTATTGGAAGAAAACAACTGGCAACCCGACCTGGAAGCGTTGGAAAAACTGGATTTATCCAGGGTCAAAATGATGTGGGTCAATTATCCTAATATGCCAACCGGAGCAAAAGCCAGTCGCACCTTTTTTACCGCGTTGATAGCCTTTGCAAAGCGAAATGACATATTGATTTGCAACGACAACCCGTACAGCTTTATACTAAATGAGGAACCACAAAGCCTGCTCTCGATTCCGGGTGCCAAAGAGGTAGCAATCGAGCTGAACTCGTTGAGTAAATCGCACAATATGGCCGGATGGCGAATTGGTATGGCCGCTTCCAATGCTGATTTTATCAAATATATATTGCGAATAAAAAGCAATATGGACTCGGGAATGTTCCGCCCCATGCAGGAAGCTGCTGCCAGAGCCCTGGCGCTTGAAGAAAAGTGGTACAAAGAAGTAAACAATGTCTATAAGAAGAGAAAAGAACTGGTTCTGAGAATCATGTCACTGCTGGAATGCACCTGGCAGGAAGATCAGGTAGGCATGTTTATCTGGGCCAGGATACCGGAGAAATATCCTTCAAGCAAAGACCTGTCGGATAAAATTCTTTACGAAGCAAATGTGTTCATTACGCCGGGATTTATTTTTGGTGATAACGGAGAAAAGTACATTCGCATATCATTGTGCACATCAGAAGAAAAATTACAGGAATCAATAAACAGAATTGAAAACATCATAACCAATTAACCATGCATAATTTAAACATTCAACCAATTACCCTTCCGGGTTTAGAACTGAAGCGCCCCATAATTATATCCGGGCCCTGCAGCGCCGAAACTGAAGAACAAGTAATGTCAACTGCCAA
>NZ_JADQBH010000228.1 GCF_016278715.1 Marinilabilia sp.
AAAAAATTTCATTTACAAAAGAAATTTCTAACAATCACTAAAGCATACGACACCTTTAGCGTCGGTATTTTATTTTTTGCAAAAGCTATAAACATTAGAGCACTTCAGGCTCTGTTTCTCTCAAAAAGAACACGCCCCTGAGTAGGTCAAATATTTATAGATGTAATGTTTACATGAAAATCGATAGAGTGTCGTCATCGCCAGCAAAGCAATCTCAATTTTTTCACCGGAAACAAATGGGGAAAAATTAATTCTGTTTTCCAAATCCGATGGAACATTCATTAACCTCTCTTTCAACTTCGTTTTTTCAACATTCAAGCCTCATGTTTCATTATTTAGCATGATTTTCTTCACAGAAGGTTTATGCCGAATTAAACTTGCACAGAAATTAAGATAAAGGAATCAAACGTGCATTGGGAATTACAATAATGTAATAATAGTCCAATAGGCATGTCACTTGTGAAATTAACAACTAAAAAATTTTCGAATGAAACGAGCATGGAGCTTTGATTCCTCAAAACAGCCACAAAAGGACATGTATAAAAGAATCGCGAGTTCCATCCGGCCATAATAAGTAAATTTTATACGAATGAAATAAGCATCGCAAAGCCTTCCTCAACAAGAACATGAATAATCTTTGCAGGCAAATTTTTCCGAAACATCAAGAACCTTAAAATGTCAAATATTATACTAATGAAAAAAGTATCCTGTAATGTCCTGATGATTTTTTTTCTTATGGCGCCACAATTTAGCACATTAGGCCAAACCAAAACCCAAGAAAATCAATTGAATCAAAAGAACTTATTACTATCTCTGGGTTGGACCAATACAACTTTTCGTGATTTTGCAACCTCTCCTCTATTTTATCGTGGTTCTGGGTTTTCACTATCTTATGAGAAACAAACCATCAATCAAAAAAGTGAAATAAACTGGGGGTTTAGTCCGTTGTTTTCCTCAACACAGGCCTGCATTGCTAAAAGCGACTACCTCCAGGAAAGAGCGTTTAGTGCATTTATCAGCATGGACGGATATTTAAAATATTATAGGGATTTACCCAGGATTTCATCGGAAAAAATACAGTTTAAAGCCGGTGGAACAGTATTAGCTACCCAAAACATAAGAATAAATGAAAGCCTACTAAATTCGGCTTTTGGCGTTGAAACCTTTTTGAATCTTATGGTATCGGCAAAAGCAGATATCGACATCAGCCAAAAAGAAGAAAAAACTATTCATTTATGGTTCCTAAAAATAAAACAAAACCCTTCAAAACAGAAATTGTCTTTTCAAACCGATATCGGGTTGCTCAATTTCAACCACCGCCCTTCGTATAACTATGTTTATTTTGACGAAATAGATGATAATTATACCAACGAATTATTCGCTCTTAAGGAACATTATGATTGGTCGTTAAACGGATACCGATTTGGAACAAAAATCGAATATTCCAAGTTTGCTCCCACTGGTAACGGTTTTAAAATCGCTTATATCTGGGATATGACAAATGCACCCGGGAAACATCAAACTTTCCAGATGGCCACTCACCGGATTCAATACACCCTGATTATCAACAAAAACAAATAAGCCTGATTATGAAACATAATATTTCACTTCTTTTTTTAGTATTGACATTGGTTTCTTGCGAAAAAATATTTTTTGAAGCAGACCGGGCGACCAACGATCCATTCATCAATTTTGAATATTTATGGACCGAAGTAGATGAAAAATATAGCTACCATGAATATAAAGGAGTCGATTGGGATGCAATTGGAGAAAAGTATAAATCAATGTTGTATCCCACAATGTCTGAAGATTCACTCTTTGCCGTTCTGGCAACCATGCTTAAGGAGTTGCGTGACGACCACGTGAATCTTGTATCTCCTTTCAATATTTCTTCTTATGAGGTTTTTCTTACCGGGCCTGATAATTATAATGCCCGCACTATTCGCGATAATTATATAAAAGACTTTCGCGTAACAGGGGCATTTAACCACGCTTTTATCAAGAACGAGAAGATTGGGTACATCAAATATGACAGTTTTTCGGAGGATGTTGACAAAGAGTCACTGAATTACATACTCTCCTTCTACAAGGATACAGAAGGCTTAATCATCGATTTGCGAACCAACGGAGGTGGAAACCCTGCTAATATTGCAAAGATACTGGAGCGTTTCTCAAATGAAAAAACCTTAGTTGGGTATAATATTACACGAAACGGACCGGGCCATAATGATTTTGGTCCCCGGGAACCTTTTTATATTGGGGTTTACGATGGCGTAAGATACCACAAACCAATAATGGTTTTGATTGACAGAAGCTGTTACAGTGCATGTACATTTTTTGCGTTTGCCTGCAAAAGTTTTCCTTCAATAACCTTGGTAGGTGATACTACCGGCGGAGGTGGAGGTTTACCAAACGGAGGACAATTGCCAAATAGTTGGACATATCGTTTTAGTGTCTCTCAACTCATTGATGTTGACGGAAACAACTATGCGGAAGGAGGCGTAGCTCCTGACATCCAGGTGAATTTCGACTGGTCTGATTTGAGCAGAGATGAAATATTGGACAAGGCGATTGACACAATATTAAAAGACTAGAGTTTGTAGTCGCGTATGTATTTTTAGAGATTCTTTCTCCCGATCTCGTGCCTCATCTGGATCGCAATGACACTCTTTCACTTTTATATGGAGGATAGTTCATTGCGAGGGCCATGCCCGAAGCAATCTCTAAGAAAAAAACACAACTTTAACCATAGCCTATAAAAATGACAATATTGACTAATGTTTATAGTATTGTATGATAAAAAGGTTAGTAGTTGACAACAAAAGTTGGTCTTCATTGGCCATTCATCATAAAGAAGTAACACCCCACTTAAAAAAAACGAATGGTTAGCATCTGAATTTCGGAAAAAAAACAATGTACACAATTATTGAAGTGTTCGCAATTCACCGGGTTCATTAGGTTACTCATCCTATTCTATTGCACACGACTAAAGATTATATCTACTTTTGTATGCGAGAAAACAACCCCACAAGCAACTAATACCATTTTATGAAGGCATATCTTATTTCGACTCTTTTTCTCCTCTTCTTTTGCATCTCCCTAACCCCGGCACAAGAAAACATTACCATCAGCGGATATGTGAAAGACCAGAATACCGGCGAAACACTTATCGGAGCCACCATCTACGTGAAGGAACTACAGGCAGGAACTATTTCCAACGATTATGGATTTTATTCGCTCACCATCCCTTCCGGCCGGTACAACCTTGAATATGGTTTTGTCGGTTATGCACCCCATCAGGAATCACTTGATGTCCAGAGCAACATTAAACTCAATGTGGACCTGAAACCTACCACAATAGAACTGGGAGCAGTAGAGATCAAAGGACGTGCACGCGACCACAACATCAAAAGCACGCAAATGAGTATGATCCAGATGGATGCCAAAACACTGAAGAACCTTCCGGTCATTTTCGGGGAATCGGACCTGATGAAATCCATCCAGATGATGCCCGGAATACAGACACCAGTGGAGGGAAGCAGTGGTTTTAGCGTGCGGGGTGGTGGCATGGACCAGAACCTGATTCTTCTGGACGAAGCGACCGTTTACAACCCGAGTCACCTCATGGGATTCTTCTCGGTTTTTAACTCTGATGCCGTTAAAGATGTAACCCTCTACAAAGGAGACATTCCTGCCTCGGCAGGCGGGCGACTCTCCTCGCTGCTGGACGTAAAAATGCGCGACGGCAACAAAAAGGAGTTCAGTGCCGAGGGAGGCGTTGGCATCATCTCGAGTCGTTTAACTCTCGAAGCCCCTATAAAAAAGGACAAAGGCTCATTTATTATTTCAGGGCGACGAACCTATGCGGATATTTTCCTTAAATTGTCGCCTGACTCTGCCATCAACAACAACAAACTGTTTTTCTATGACCTTAATGCCAAACTGAATTATGAAATTAACAGCAACAACCGCATTTTCCTGAGCGGATACTTCGGAAAAGACAAATATGGGTATGCCGACGAAATGGGCATGAACTGGGGAAATGCCACCTTCACCGCCCGGTGGAACCACCTGTTTTCAGACCAACTGTTTTCCAACCTAACCCTGCTTTACAGCAAATACAACTATCAGGTGGAAGTAAATTCAGGCAGCCCCTCCTTTGACTGGACCTCATACCTTGAAAATCTAAGTGCCAAATACGATTTCAGCTGGCTGTTAACTCCCGCTACCACCGTACGATTTGGTGGTCAGGCCATTCGCCATTTTATTCAACCCGGACGTTTTGAAGTTTCCAACCGGGAAAGCGATTACAAAGTGCCAGACAATAAAGCCCTGGAATATGGAATTTATCTGCTGGGGGAACAAAATATCGGAGATAAACTGAAAATAAATGCAGGCCTTCGGTTTTCCGCATTCCAGAATATGGGAAAAGCCACTGCATATCGCATCGATGACAATTTTCAGGTTACCGACACGGTTAATTACGGGCATAACAAAATCTTTAACACCCACACGGGATGGGAACCGAGACTAAGTGCCCGCTATCTGCTCAACGAAGAAACTTCACTCAAAGCATCCTACAGCCGAACCTATCAATACATTCAGCTGGCCTCCAACTCCACCAGCGGCACCCCCCTGGACATTTGGTTTCCGGCATCGGAATATGTACAACCGCAAATCTGCGACCAGATATCTGTTGGATGGTTCCAAAATTTCAGGAACAACACTTACGAGGCTTCCGTGGAAACCTTTTACAAATGGATGGAAAACCAGATTGATTTTGCTCCGAATGCCAACCTAATGCTCAACAACCAGTTGGAAAAAGACATCCGCTTTGGCAGGGGAAACGCTTATGGAGCCGAATTTCTATTGCGCAAAAATGAAGGGGACCTCACTGGTTGGATAGGTTATACCTGGTCCAGAGCCTTTCGACGGTTTCCTGACATCAATGACGGAAAAGAATACCGGGCCAATTACGACATTCCCCACAACCTGAACATCATCCTGAATTACCAGATATCAAAAAGAGTTGGCGTTTCATCAGCCTGGACCTACAGGACAGGTGCACCCATAACTTATCCCACTATGCGATTCAGACACGCCGATTCCAGTCTGCCCATCTATGGCGACAAAAACAGTGCACGACTGCCCGATTATCACAGACTTGATATTTCGGTAACCATCAAAGGGAAAGATAAACCCGATCGCAAATGGCAAGGTGAATGGCACATTGGAGCATACAACGCATACAACAGGGCCAATGCTTACTCAGTGCAGTTTGAGGAAGATCCTGACACACCCAATAAAATCAATGCCTACAAAATGGTGATGTTCCGCATTGTACCTTCGGTGACTTATAATTTTAAATTCTGATGGTAAATTCTGATGGACTGTAACTGGAGGTTTTCTTTTCACATTAGAGACATACTAAAGACTGTTAGATTTTTTGATATAAGAATTAAAATAAATCGTATGGCATTGTAAATATGCACTTTAGGACAATACAACTTTTAAAAACAAACAACTGATTCAGAGTTTTTTGCAAAAGTTAAACGGACTATAAAGACATAAGAGAATAAAAAAAAAATGAACCATATCAGGCATATAAGATTTTCCCAACTACAGAAATGAGAAATTGCTTAACCCGGAGGAGTGATGATTCCTAAGAATAAAGGAAAATACCTATTCAGTTTTATCCCCAGGAAAAAGTGAAAACTAAAGAATAAATACAAACAACTATGATACCTAACGTCAAAATAATAATCCTTTCCATAGTGGGCATTATGACTATGGTCGCCTGCGAGCGTGTTGCTTTCGACCCGGGAATTGAAACACTGAATGAAGAATTACCTGTGGTGTATGGTGTGGTGGGCAATCATCCCGATTATAGGACCATTGAACTGACCCGCACAGCCCCTTACATGGATGGAACAGAGGTTAAAACCATTGATAATGCAACGGTAACAGTTTCTGATGACAACCAGACTTTTGTGTTTGAACACACCGCAAACGGCCGGTATATGGCGCCTGAGGCGTTCAAACCCGGGGTAGATACCACCTATTATCTGAATATTGAATTAGATGGAGAAAGTTATACCGCGCAATCAACCATGCATCCACCAGTAAACATGCACTCACTGAAGGTTCAGCACGACCGCTGGGAGGATGAAGAAGATGACATTTATGAGATAACCGGTTGGGTAAAGGACAATGAAATCGAAGACGAGAGATTCCTGTTTAAATATACCATCAATGATGTGGCTTATGATTCAGTGCAGGTATGGTCGCATTACACCGACCAGTTGAGTAACAACCTGTGGCTCTAAGATGCCATGATCTTTGGAAATATTAAAGCCAATCCCAACGATACCATTGATGTCTATGTGCTGTCGGTAAGTACAGAATATTACGACTTTGTTCAGGCAGCGGAGAAAAACCGCGTCAGTTCCAATCCCTTTTCTCCACCTCCTGGCGTTCCCATCACCGGAAACATCAGCAACGATGCCCTGGGTATCTTTCAGGTATCAGCCATCGTTCAGGAAACTGTGACGGTGCCATCAGAAACTCAATAATTTAATTAGCCCAGAGGTATCACTAAAATGCCGGTCTTGCGAACAAAGTGAAACAATCTCTTTTCTTTAACCGGACACCAGTAAATTTTAAATATCTGCATCAAACGACCTTTTTTAAAGAGAACGGTCAAAAAAAAGCGGTTCGCATCATTCGAACCGCTTTTTTTACCTGCCTGATTCACAAACCCTTGTAAAGAGACATTCACATTACAAAAAATGCAATCAATTGCAAAATAAATAAGGCTGTTAAAGGTCGATCTTCTCAATTCGTCTCTGATGACGACCTCCTTCAAAGTCTGTACTCAGAAATGCATCGATGATCTCTTTTACCTGTTCTACCTCCAGAAATCGGGCGGGCATTGCACAAATATTGGCATCGTTGTGCGCTCTTCCAAGGCGGGCTATTTCAGGATTCCAACTGTAAGCTGACCGAACACCTTTGTGTTTGTTCAAAGTAATGTTGATTCCATTTCCGCTTCCACAAAAGGCAACTCCCCGTTTCAAGTCGCCATCCGAGATGGCATTCCCCAGTGGATGAGCAAAATCTGCATAATCAGCACTTTCTGCAGAGGGTGCACCAAAGTCCTTCACAGTATATCCTTTTTCCTCAAGGTACTTTTTGGCCATTTCTTTCATGTCATATCCGGCATGATCCGAAGCAATTCCTATAACTTTTTTATCCATCTCAGCGAATATCAATAGAGGGTTAATATTTTATTAGAGTAAGTTCGTTTTAAGTTGCGTTTTTGTTATTAGAGATTGCTTCGAGCCAAACCCTCGCAATTTCACTTTTATATGGGAGAGGTTGGCAGATAAAAGGAACTCTGTCGCAACCCGGCAATTATCAAGTGTGGCAAACATTGATGCCCTCCTTTAAGCCGCTCTCTTTTTCCTGCTTCGCGCAAAAGTATATTTTATTTCTATGCCAATAAAGGAAACATGATTTTTTTCACCTTTTTGCGTAAAATATCCTCTTCCTTCAGACAGATACGCTTACAGAGTCACCTTTATAGCTCCTTCGGGTCGGACAAACATGATGTGACACTTTCCCTTTCCATAAACATGTTCGAGGGTTTTCACATACTCTTCCAGTTTATACTGAGGCACAAAAGCCTGAATGGTTCCACCAAATCCGCCACCATGAACTCTCCATGCACCGTGCCCTTTCAGCACCATTTCGCTAAGTGCCAGTCCGACCGAAACCACCTGCTCCTCTTTATGGGTAATATCGTAAATATTCTGATTGTACATAAAAGAACTTTGGCCCGATTCTACCACCATTTTCAGGAAAGCCCGGAAATCAGCGTTTTCAAGAGCTTTCACCTGATCGGCCACGCGCTGATTATCACCCTGAAAATGAATGGCTCTTAAAATAGCTCTGTCGCCGGTTTTCTCGCGAATTTCAGGAATCTTATCCACAATTTGCTCCAACGTAACTTCACGAAGCACCTCTGCTCCCAGCTCCTTAGCCACCGACTTCATTTCGGTTGGAAGAGAAGCATACTCAGCTTGTGAAGCAGGGTCATCATGGCCTCCCCCCACATCGGTAATGACCAGGGAATATCCGGTGGAAACAAAATCGAAATCAATAGGTTTCACAATCGGGTTTGAAGGATCCTTAAAGTCAATGGAAATCAATCCTCCCACTGAACAAGCCGTTTGATCCATGAGTCCGCATGGCTTTCCAAAGAAATTGTTTTCAGCCCACTGTCCGATAATTGCATTCTCCACCGCATCCATTCTGCCATCATTGAACAGGTGACTGACAATCGCCCCAATCAAAACCTCAAACGAAGCAGAAGAACTGAGTCCCGACCCTTTAGGCACACGTCCTTCGATGCAGGCGTCGAATCCTCCAGCTTCATATCCATTGGCTTTCATTTTGGCCACAATTCCCCTTACCAGGGCCTTCGAAGTATAATGTTCCTTCTCATCAGGTTCCAAATCTGATAGATCAACCTGAAACTCAGGATACCCCACCGATTTGATGCGAACAACATTACTCCCGTTTTTGGCAGCCACGGCTATGTTATCAAGATTAACAGCCCCTGCCAGAACCCTTCCGTAGTTATGGTCGGTATGATTACCACCTATTTCGGTGCGACCGGGAGATGAAAAGAGTTCCACATCCTCCGTTCTGAAAATAGATTTAAATTCATTCATCAGTCCCATATAGCGGCCTACCTGACGCTTCAGTTCCGATCCGTCATTCCCGTAAAGCCTTTTAAACGCATCATTGTCGCCATCATTCATTGCTCTTTCAAGGGATTCAACTTTTGCCATAGTTTGAGTTATTTGGTGGTTAACTATCCAGAAATTTTTTCTTCATTTAGTTTATAGCGCTGCTAATTTAAAAAGTATTTTTTACTTTTTAATAATTGTGTTGAAGGAATTATTCGTAACCCTGTAAATGAAATGTAGAAAACCATTGACAACTTATAATATACTGAACATTTCTTCACGAGACCGGGAATGAAGTTTTTTGCAACAAGCAAAACATTTAGTGACTAATAGTTGGCCCCCATTCGGGAACCCGGTTCTTTAGTACAAGTTGCCGCGAGATGCGTACGGGATTATTCAAACTTGCCCCTTTCAGGGACATGCCAGTTCTCTCATAAACCTATAATGCCCTGAATCTTAACATAATAGTTACTCCCAATAAACATTTATGCTCAAAGAAACTTAAGAGAAGGTGAAACCAAGCACTCTTTTCTATTAAAATAAGGGTAATTGATCAGTAATAAAAAAATATCACTGCAAACCGAGAAAAAATTGAGATTGCTTCAGCTTGAGGTATTTTGGCTCAAAAAATATTTACCAGAAATTAAAATCTGGTATTCACCACATTAGAAAACTCAGATCCAAAGCGGTAAGAAATCCCCACGTTGGTATAAATCTGATAACTGGTTGATTGAGCACGCTCCTGCAACAACAATTCTTCGAGCGTCGCATCTCCTGCAGGAATAGTGAGCAAGTCATTGGTTAAATCCAGGTCACTCTGAAAATTAAGCGAAAGGCCTTTGACCAAACGCAGGCTAAACCCGGAGTAGAATTCCAACCTGTTGGCATCAAAATCATGAAAGTAGTGCGACCCTTTAATCCCGCCCCACAGAGAGCCCCAGGGCTGATCGAAATCCATTGCAATACGCACTGCATGTTTAAACAGTGTTTCCTGTTTTTTGAGAAAAATGGTCTCCTCCATGTAATAATTCTGAGCTGCTCCCATGGTATAGGCAAATGTAATGGCTTTTTCGGTAGCCTCGGAATAAGGAAACAGGCTATACTCAATTCCGGGAGTGGGTTCAATATTTAATTCCATATTGTGAAAAGTACTGGCCAGCATTTCCAGAAAAACTCCAGCCGACCAATGTTGACCAAGACTCCGAATCATATAACCTTCGAAACCGTGTCGATAATTGTCACTGACAATATCCCCTTCCTCCTCAGAACTATAGGTGCTTTGGTTGATATTAAAATAAGGGCGCATCCTGATTTTCCAATCTTTCGAAACCTTATCGACGTAAAAGCCCCACCGCGAGTTGAACTTACTTTGAGATGATTCTTTGTAGAAATTGGCACCCCCATAAAGTTCAAAGACCCAGTTATTCCATGGATCTTCCATTGGCTTTCGCTCCATCGACATGAGACTGTCGTTGATATTAATAGAAATCAGACTGTTCAGGTGCGTATTGGCCAGATAAGGGGCCAGCCCAAGTTTTAAGCGCTCAACCAATCCACGTCGTGTGTCGTCGCTTGTATTGGAGGCAGGAGCCCAGAAGGTAATTTCATTATTCATCCCTTCGAACCGCTGACGTCCCAAAAAGGATATTACATAATTCTCCCCTCCTGCCCCCGATCTCTGACGGCTTATTTTTACATGAATCTGAGAAACCTGCCGGTCCCGAACATAATTGATCACCGGCAATGATTCACGGATATACTGATTAAAAAAAGGGAAATCTAAGAATACGGGAATAATATCGGTTGAATTAACCTCTAAGGGCTCATCGCAACTGTAAGATTTTTGGGGTATTAACAAAGCAAGAAAAATTCCAAAGAAGAAAAAAATTCGCTTATAGAAATGAAACCCAAATTCCTTGTGTCCAAAGTGCATAATATCTTGTTATTTTTCAATGAGTCCTGTCTAAAAAGCATTATTAGCGTCAACCTCTTCGTACTTAAAAATTACTGAATCCTCATTAACAACAAGTTAAAATCGGAACAAAACTCTCCAAGCCTCAATTTTGACAAAAAAATACCTTTTTACACCACACGCATTGACCATAAAAAAAAGGAGAAGGGCTAAAATCAATTTAAGACAATCGATTGCAAAGATAGTATGCAAAATAATACATTCCAAAACAGAGGGGTTTTTCTGCCAATCAAAAAATCATGAAAACAAATGCCCATCCGCTTTTCAGACAAGAAAATTCAATGAATTTTCTCCCCACACCGGCTGCAAAACGTTGCATCAGAAAGATTTTCATTTCCACAATCTCGACATTTAATCCGGAGGTTGTTCTGACGAGATATTTCGGCGGTCACAATACCCGTGGGAACGGCAATAATGGCATAACCGATGAGCATGATGAAGGAAGCGATAAATTTTCCCAAGTCGGTTTGAGGCACCAAATCGCCATAACCAACCGTAGTAATGGTAATTATAGCCCAATAAATGCTTTTGGGGATGCTGTCGAACCCATCTTCAGTTCCCTCAATCACGTACATCAGTGTGCCCAAAAACAAAACCAGAATTAGTATAGCTGTGAAGAAGATGGTGATTTTGTAAAGGCTCGATTTTAAAGCATCTGCCAGAGACCTGGCTTCAGAGGTAAAACGGGCCAGCTTAAGAATCCTGAATAACCGGATAAACCGCAAAAAACGAATAACAAACAACAATTTCGCGGCGGGGAAAAGAAAACTCAGCCAGGAAGGAATGGCCGCAAGAAAATCAATCACTCCCCAAAAACTTAAAATATATTTTCGCGGCCGGGGACTGATATAGATGCGCAATAGATATTCAAGAGTAAAAAGAGAGGTGAAAAACCATTCAATACCCTCAAAGAAAACACCAAAACGCTCATGTAAAGCAGAAACACTTTCAAGTAAAACGGTGAGAACACTCAGTAAAATGGCCCAAAGCAGAAACACATCGAAAGCTTTTCCAGCCTTAGTATTAGAGTAAAAAACAATGATGTTTAATCTGCTTCGAAGACTCATAAGGATAATTTTTCTCTAAAATAATTGAAAAAGTCCACACTTCATATTTTTGCCAGCAAGTAAATTTGTTTACTTACACAGAGTCCACGGAACCCATCACAGAGGAATTCAGAGAAAAAATGGCCTTTTTAATCAGCCTCCTTAAAAAATATCGGGCTCTGATTTAACCTGTTCTGAAAAAAAACATACATTTAGCCCGTAAAGCTGGTTACTTAAGAACGGCAAAAAACCAAGAGAAAGTACGGTAATCTGCTGCGTCAATTTATATATTCCAGGCCCCCGAGGTATGCGAAAGCATAGTAAATTGTATGATAAAAAAAGAAAATGACAGGGCACATGGTGACACGTTTTTAAAATGATTCAGTGAGGATATCTGTCACCAATGCCGTGCTGTTACGTGTAGCTAAGTGGATGACTTTATTTCTGGATGATTTTTAGTAGCAATAGATCGTTAGATTTTTAGATATATGATTTAAGAGGAATCCTATAATATTGATAACCTGACTATTATGACTGACACCCGAGCGTTTGTAAGCAATTAAGCCTTAGGCTATAACAAAAGCTTAACGGGCTATTGTTATAGCGGAAGTATTTCCCGGGTAAATCAGAAACCTCCAGCCCCAACAGCTAAGAGCTACGAGCCAAGAGCTAATAGCTGCCAACCAACGCTTACAACAAATTCAAAAATACCTGTTATATGCTCATCACATCTTTATTATTGATACTTGGATTGGCACTGCTGCTAAAAGGAGGTGACTGGCTTGTGGATGGCGCATCAACACTGGCCCGAAAATATCGTATTTCGGAACTGGCCATTGGTCTTACCATCGTGGCATTTGGCACCTCGGCCCCCGAATTGGTGGTAAATGTTCTGGCATCAGCAGGAGGATATGCCGACCTGGCATTTGGCAATGTGATAGGCAGCAACAACTTCAACCTTTTTTTTATTCTGGGATTATCGGGATTACTTGCCCCTGTTGCTGTTAGCGCCGGCACTGTCTGGAAAGAAATTCCCATGTCGCTGGTGGCTGCTGTTGCGCTGCTGCTTCTGGCCAACGACCAGCTTTACGGGGCCGCCCCGATGATGCTTTCGCGAATCGACGGAATTATTCTACTGGGGCTTTTCGCGTTATTTTTGTTTTACATCTATCGAAACATGAGAACCGAAACCTCTAGTCCGGAAACCCAACAAACACCGCGTTCGACTTTTAAGACAGTCATGTTGATTGTTGCAGGACTTGGAGGATTGGTTCTTGGCGGTCGTCTGGTTGTAGATTCGGCAGTGAATATCGCCCGCTTTTTTCATCTGAGCGAAAAGATTATCGGGTTAACCATTGTGGCTGCCGGTACTTCACTTCCCGAGCTGGTGACCTCACTGGTGGCCGTCAAAAAGAAAAGCAATGACATCGCCGTAGGCAATATTCTTGGCTCCAACATTTTCAATATTTTTCTTATCCTGGGAATCAGCTCCACCATTCGTCCAATGCCGTTCAGTACTGTTTTCAACACAGATATTACCATATTACTGGCAGGTACCGTTGCCCTTTTTATAGCCATGTTTACAGGAGTCCAAAAAAAACTTGATCGATGGGAAGCGGGACTGTTCGTGGCGTTTTTTGTGGGGTATATGGTTTATTTGACGCTGCAATAGAGGTTGGTAGCTGGTAGCTCTTAGCTCTTAGCTCTTAGCTATCTGATGGATAGAATTTAGAGATTAGAAAGTAGAGGTAAGAGGCTATAGATTAGAGGCTGAGGCTAAGGTTGAGAATGAGGTTGGGGATTAGATTTTATGCGATTGAGACTCTTTTTACTATACTGCCACCCCTGCCGTGGCTGTTCCATCTTAATATGTGGTTGGCTTTGTTTTCTTGATTTCCTGAATGGTGGAGGAACTCCTCTCCCCTTGTTTCCAAACGAGGGGCAGTAGGTTCATCCTTTCTTATTGCCTTATGTATCAAATATGGTTCAATTTCTTTTAGCCAAGATGATATCCGGTAGCATTCATTTCAGCCAGACGGTACTGCTCATATCCTTCTTCCTCCAGGGAATAGTCCCAACATCCCTGACGATGTAACTTTGTCCCGCCAAAGCCGGTTTTAAAACGATACAAACCGTACATGGGGTGTTCCGGGTCTGGAGTCGGCGATATACCAAACATATCATACTCTTTGCATCCGGCCGCTTTACTGTGCTGAATGGCTCCCCATTGCAGGGCATGACTGGCCTGCAAATTTCTGTTTTGACCGCTGGAAGCTCCGTACAGATAAGTAGCCCTTTCTCCTGAACGTGCCAGAAACATTCCTGCCAGAGGTTCCCCGTCTTTTTCGGCCAGCAACAAATCCACCTCTCCGGGAGAACTGGTATCCTCGGCACGGGTATTAAAAACCTGCTCAAAAAACTGCATATCATTTGAAGCCAATCGATTGCGAGCATAAGTTTCGTCGTATAAACGGAACCATTTGTCCAGTTCATTCATTCCGGCTCGTCGCACTTCCACCCCTTTTCGTTGTGATAAGCGAATGTTGTAACGGGTTTTTGATTTCATTTCAGCCAGCAAAGTATCTTCTTTCTTATCAAGATCGAGCATTACGGTATGTGCCGGAAGCATATCGGAAGAAGCCTTTCGAAGATTAAAATGGCGCGTATCAAAATTCATACGCATTTCCTGAACATAAGCATCCGGAGCTCCAAGCCACACGCCATCTTCAGTAAAGTAATCCTCTTCCTTTGCCCAGGGAGACTCCCAGCAAAGGTCGTAACGAATAAAAAGACAATCATCGGGAAGATAATTGCGTAACTGCTCGGATATTTCTTCGAGCCAAATGCCTCGTCGCTCTTCATCGGGCAATTGCTCCGGGCCAAAAGGCACATAAGCCATGTAACGACCACCTCCAATGGCACGCAATGTTATCAGCACATCTCCTTCTCGCTCATTCTTTCCAAAACGGGTACCCGAAAAAGCTTCACTTTTGCCCAATGAAAGATCAAAAGCACGGGTTCCCCATCCCTGCTTATTTTTCAAACGGGCCCAAAAAGCTGTCTGTTGCAATACATTGGTTGGAATTATTTCTCTGGTTTCCTTTGGCTCAATATCTACGTTCATCGCTTCCTTTCTTTTACTATCTGCCTGATTTTGGGCACAAAGGAAACAAAAATCAAGTGGAACCCCAAATTAGTCCTTCCAGAAATCAAGGGTAAAAAGAACAAATACGGTAGTTAATTCCAGACGTCCCAGAATCATTAAAAAAGAAAGGAAATATTTGCCACCATCTGGAATCATAGCAAAATTACTGGTTGGCCCTACCTCTCCAAAAGCGGGTCCGATGGCACCCATGGAAGAGAGCACAGAAGCCATAGCCGTCACGGCATCCACGTTCATAAAAATCATCACCACGGTACCCAAAAAAGCAGTTATAAAATAAAGAACTATAAAGCCCATTATGGCACTTACTTTTTCATCGTCCACCACTTCTCCGTTCACCCGCAGAACAATTACAGAGTTGGGATGCAAAAGACGCAGGAAATTCACATAAAAGCTTTTAAAAGCCACGACCAGCCGAATTACCTTGATTCCACCACCGGTACTTCCCACGCTGGCTCCTACAAAAAACAGCAAGAAAATAATGATCCATCCCCGCGTCGGCCACAGCAAATAATCATCCGTAATAAAACCGGTGGATGTGATGATGGAAACCACCTGAAAGAACGCTTTCCGGAAAGCTTCTTCAATTCCCAAATCAAGATGTCGAATCAAAACCACAGTGATGACAATCCCCGCAACCAGAATAATTCCCAGGTAAGTTCTCAGTTCATCATTCCTCCTCAATTTCTTAAACTTTCCCTTAATCAAGAAGTAATGCAAAGTAAAATTGATTCCTGCAAGGAGCATAAAAACTATGATGACATACTGAATGTAAGGAGAATATCCGGCAATACTGTCGTTCCGGGTAGAAAACCCACCGGTGGCAATGGTTCCAAAACTATGACACAAAGATTCAAAAAAATCCATATTACCAAACATCAGAAAAACCACCTGAATAAATGTGAGCCCCAGATAAATACCCCAAAGCCGCTTGGCGGTGCTGGCAGTGCGGGGCGTCAGTTTCTCATAGGAGATACCGGTAGCTTCTGACTTAAACAAATTATACCCTCCTACCCGCAGCATTGGCAGGATGGCTACCACCAACACGATTATTCCCATACCACCAATCCAGTGGGTCATACTGCGCCAGTAGAGTACACTAAGGGGCAACGCTTCAATGTCATTCAAAATTGAAGCTCCCGTAGTTGTCAATCCGGAAACAGACTCGAAAAAAGCATCTTCAAAAGAAATAATGGATTGTGTAAACAAGAAAGGCAAAGTACTGAAAGCCGAAATCACAACCCATGCAAAAGTAACCGTCAGATAACTCTCCCGCAATCCGAGACTGGGTTTTAGATTCAGTGATGTTGCCAGATAAAGTCCGGCACCCCCCAGCAGAGTTATCAGACAGGCATAAAAATGGCCCCAAAAGGTGGCTTCGTCATAGACTGCCACCCAAATAAAATTGGTGCACATAAAAAGCCCCAGGATTACCAATACCCTGCCCAATATGTTCAGTACAAATCGAATGTTCATGCCTGTCTGATTTTGCCGCGGCAAATATAGTGCTTTATCCCTTAAACCCTAATCCCGAATATAGTTTTCAAATAAACAATCATTAGGCTGAAGGCTGGGTTTGACTTTTACCCCGGGATTATTACATCCTTTAAATCCGTTTTGTTGACCGCGATGCGGTCAACAAAACGGATTTTTTTGGAAATTTACTATTCCCGGGGTGGTGCCCCGGGCTATTTTT
>NZ_JADQBH010000237.1 GCF_016278715.1 Marinilabilia sp.
CTTGTTGTTTGAACGATTCAAAAAAACCCGGGCCGGCTTGCATACCAATGGTGTGAATGAACAGAATAAGTCCCAGTTTCCCGATGATTGGGGGCATAGTCATCCCGTAATGCCCGAAAATTAATGCCACGAAAATAATTGCTGAGATGTCGAGCGAGATGCCTTTTATTTTTATGCTTCCGAGGATGAAGCCCAGGCAGATAATTACAAAGAGTCCGAAGTACTGCGTGGTGAAAATTTCCATTGGTTTAAGTTTTGGTTGGCTGCAAAGTTACGCTTATTCCTTGTGAGCTTAAATGAGGTGACGTTAAATTTTATTAACCACTTTACAATACTACATCATTCTGGCGCTTAAGGATTGCAAATGTCTGATTAGAAATTATTTGTAATGCAATAAGGGGCGTGTCCAACTCTTCGATATTAAAGGCTTTGTGCCTTTACGTCTCTGTGTTTAGGTTTTTTCTAGTGGCATTTTGTGACATTTAATAAAGAAAATAAATTTTACTCGCCGATTCCTATCCATTCACTCGAAAATTGCTTTGTTTGCAGAAAGAGCGGTTATTTTATGAAGTGTAGTATCTTTGTTACAAGATATTCCTGTGTAGTTTTTTCTGGTACGGTTTGGGATTTTTATTTTTTATAGTATCCGGGGAAATTGAGAAGTAAAGATTGCTTTGTTCCACTCGCAATGCCCCCGGGGAATATCATTGAACCGGATGTCACTGCAATCGTGTTGAAGCAATCTCTTTTCATTGACATGACAATAGTTTTTTTCTGAATAAACACCAAAATTGTTTATATGTTTCTTTCGGCCAATAAGGTAGCTTACGTGATTTTTCATTTGAAACAACATGTTTCGACTAAAGCTTTAGATAAAGATAATTATATTGTTTTAAATGAAAATGATGAACTTCTGTCAAATATTAAGAATAAAATAATTTTTTTATTGTCTGAAGCGAGTGTTCCGGATTCTGCTTTTGTCTCTTTTATGGGGAGAAATATTCCGGTTCTTTTTCCTTTTTCCGGATCACAGCAAGAACTTTTTCGATTTGATGAAAACGGGAATCTGATTTTCGGGTTCGATTTTTTGTCTTCTGTTTTTTATTTGCTTTCGGGTCAGCAGGAAATGGAGGTCTCTCAGCGCGACCGATACGGCCGGTTCCCCTTTGCTTATTCCCTCCAATGCCGGCTTGGGTGTGTGCATTTGCCATTGGTCAATTACTACATGGAGATGCTGGTGCAAGGGCTTGAGTCTTTTGCAACCGAGAACAGTCTGCCTTTTCGGCGCAAAAGATTGTTTGATAACCTGGGTTTTGTGCTGAGCCATGACGTGGATCGGATTTCTTTTCATCATCCATTCCGCATCCTCTTTAAAGTTAAGCAGTTTCTTGGGTTAGCCCCTCTTCATTACAGTCGTTCCAAAACTATAAAGCTGATTTTTGAAGGTATTATTTTTCGAATAAATCCTTTTAGAAAGGAAGATCCATGGTGGAATTTTGATTGGATCGTTGCCCTGGAAAAGCGTTTGGGGATTCGGTCAACATTTTTCTTTTTGAAACAGGAAGACCGCTTTGATAATTCGCTTTACAAATTTCATTTCAAAAAGATAAAGAATTTAATCAAAGAACTTAAATCAGGGGGATTTGAAGTTGGACTTCATGGAACTATGCGCTCGGTGGCAGACCGGGAGAATCTGGTAAAACAAAAGAATGATCTTTCAAAAATTCTCGGAGAATCGCCGGTGGGAATTCGTCAGCATTACCTTCGGTTCTTCCAGCCTGAAACATTTACTATCCAGGAGTCGGCAGGGCTTAAATATGATACCTCACTTGGTTTTGCTGAGCAGGATGGTTATCGGAACGGTTACTGTTACCCATTTCATCCCTACGATTTCGAAAAAGATCGGATGATGAAAATATGGGAAATTCCCCTGGTGATGATGGAGGTCTCGGTTTTACAATACCGAAGGGAAGGTTTCGAACCACTCAAAAAATCTGTTTCCCATTACATCGAAGAAGCAAAGAAGTTTGGGGGACTTTTTTCGTTGTTATGGCACAATTGTCGGTTAAGCGAATACGAATATAATGGAGTGACAGTGTTTTATGAAACTTTACTTGAAGAAATAATGGAAGAGAATCCTAAGGTTCTTACCGGGAAGCAACTGATGGAAGAGAGGGAGGAATTTAATGCATAATGGGGCTCTGCTGCTTTGCTTGCAAAGAGACCGTCCTACCTGTTTTTCTCCTGCTGGTGAGAAACTAAGAGCCAAGAGCTATGAGCCAAGAGCTAAGAGCTAAGAGCCAAGAGCTAAGAGCCATCATGCCTATATCCCTTTTTATTACCTGATGTTTCTTATGTGGTTCAAATTCCTTTTATCTTTGTAATGGTTATTGAATAATTGACAATGGGAAAACACCTTCAAAATATTCTTCAAAAAGCAGGGCTGCTTGATGTTGCTCAAAAAGCATTTTTAAAATGGATGACAGTTAAGGCTGAAGCAGAATTGTTGTTTGTTTTGCCTTTGTTGAATAAATCCGGGGTGTTGCGACGCTTTTATTTTGCTTTTTTCTCCTCCACTTTTAGTGCAGAGATGCGGCAGTACATAAATGGGCGTTTTATATACTTGCAACGAAGCAAAGGACCTGTTTTTAACGAGTCCCTGTTGCGACGTAACATTCACCGGCTCGAAAAAGGAATAATGGCCGAAGAACGAAAGAAAGTTTTTGGGCTCGATTTTATCAGAGAAACGGTAGGGCAGTTTTCGGCTTCGGTTGCACAAAATGCCTCCGCGGAGGTGAACGACTGGGCTTTTGATATATTGAATGAATATTTTAATATCGTTGACCAAGTCCCTGAAATTGAGCAGGCTTATGAATATTTTAAAGGTGTTGTTTATTTCAAAAACAATCCGAATCAAAGCAAGTTGCCTTATGTGAAATCTCATCCTCATGCCGATGCCTTTAACCATTTCCAGGGACTTTTGAATGTTCGGAAATCAGTTCGAAGCTTTGTGCCGGACAGTATTCCCTCCCGTGAAAATGTTGAAAAGGCGGTTCGGATGGCTTCCACTGCACCCAGTTCGTGCAACCGGCAGCCATTTCGTTTTGTTGTACTCGAGGATAAGAAGAGCGTTGTGGCAGTGAGCAATCTGGCGGGTGGAGCCCGTTCTTTTGCTGAGGGAATTCCGGCTTTGGCTATTGTGGTGGGTAGCACCAGTGTTTCTCCCTCACCCGGCGATCGCCACCTGATGTATATTGATGGTAGTCTTGCCTCCATGATTTTTATGCTTGCGCTGGAGAGTCTGGGCATCTCATCATGTCCCATCAATTGGGCCGATATTAAGAAATCCGAAAGGGCCTTGAGAAAAATTGTTGCACTTGAAAAATTTGAACGACCCGTGATGTTGATTGCAATGGGAGAAGCTGCTGAAACAGGGTTGGTTGCATGTTCGGTTCGCAAAGAGGTTTCGGAACTGCTGAAATTTCATGTTCCTGAAAAATAGAAATTAAATGAAGACAATTCTAATTATAGGAGGAAATTTCATTAACAAAGGAGCCGAGTCCATGTTGATGGCCACGGTGAGCGGAATCAGGAAGAATTTCCCGGGATATGAGCCTGTTTTGGTTGATCTGTTCCCTGTTAAAACCGCTTCCGAAAAAACGGAATATGATTTTAGAATTGTCAATATGCATGTGCGCACCCTTTTTCGGATCTCCTTTCCTTTTCTGAAATTGGTTTTTCGTCGTAAAAGCATAAGCGATGATGAAAAAGAAATAAAAAAAATGTTTGCTGAGGCATCCGCATTGTTCGATATTAGCGGTTATGGATTGAGCGCTCACAACCAGCCACTTTTGTGGAGCGTGGCCTATTTGCTGCCATTTGGGCTTGCACGAAAAAGCAAAGTTCCTGTCTGGTTGCTCCCTCAGAGTTTTGGTCCCTTTAATTTTGTGGGAGTTAAAAAGCTTTTTTTTAAATGGTGGGGGCAGTCCTTACTCAACTATCCTGAACTTGCTTTTGCACGTGAACCGGAAGGACTCAAAGATCTTAAGTCTGTCCGAAAAAATCCCTGCCTGCTTTCATCTGATATAGTGTTGCAAAGAGACTTGAATATTGAATTGCATTCGGGAGACGAAGTGATTGTGATTCCAAACAGGCAGTTATTCAACTTCTCCGAACCTGACAAGGTCGTCTGGCTCTTTACTGACATTATAAAGGGTTTTCTCGAAAAAGGACTTGTGGTGAGAATTGTCAGACACAGCCGTGATGATGAAAAATTGTGTAGGAGTATTAGTGGTTTGATATCGCATAGCTCATTGATAGTTGATAGTTCAGATTATTCAATTGAAGCTCTTATTGAACTAATTTCCAAAGCCCGGTTTGTCGTTTCTGCACGTTATCACGGTGCTGTTCATGCCCTGATTTGCAAAAAACCGCTTTTGATGATTGGATGGGCAGGAAAATACCGGTATTTGGCTCAGCTTTTTGGCATTAGTGCTCATCTGATAGATTTGCAGCATCGAAGAATTGAGGATTATGATATGTCATCGTTTGTGGAGGGGCTGGTGTATGAAAAGGAAAATTTAACTGAAAGTATTTCCACTCGGCTGCAGGAAATCCGCCTCAATAATTTCTGGAACCATATCAACCTTAAATCATGAGTCAGCCTTTTCCCATTGCTGTTTTTTGTTACAATCGACCAGACCACCTGAGTCGCACTATTGCAGCTCTTCAACAAAATAGGGAAGCAGAGGCGAGTGAGGTTTGGTTTTTCTCTGATGGCCCTGCCGGCGATAAGGATCGGGCTTTGGTTGGGGCGGTACGGAAGGTTCTTGAAAGTGTGCAGGGGTTTAAAAAGATTCGCATTGTCGAGAATGGCCATAACCAGGGGCTTGCTGCCTCCATTGTAAATGGTGTTAGCGCTGTTTTGGCAGAAAACTCTGCCTGTATCGTGTTGGAAGATGATTTGGAAACTTCTCCGTTTTTTCTGGATTTTTTGAACAGGGGACTTTCTATGTATGCTGATGATCAGGATGTGTTTTCTGTATCCGGCTACTGTCCGCCTGTTGCTATTCCTGATGGATATCGGGCAGAGGCTTTTCGGTTTCCGCGCATCAATTCCTGGGGGTGGGGTACCTGGCGCGATCGTTGGAACAGGGTAGATTGGGATGTGAAGGATTTTGACTCTTTTATCAGTAATAAAAATGCGGTAAAAAAACTGAACTACCAGGGAAAAGACCTTCCGGTGATGTTGCTGAAACAGCAGACTGGAAAAATTGGGTCGTGGGCCGTGCGGTTTAATCAGGCATGCTTTAAGGAAGGCAGAACCAATATCTACCCCGTAAAATCGCTGGTGCGTAATGTGGGTGCCGATGGTACCGGAACACACATGAAAAGTTCCGGAAAGTACCTCTCCCAACTCTCCGAAAAAATATTGCAGCCAAAACCAGCGTACGAAAATCCTGAAATCAGCAAGGCATTTCGTGATTTTTACCGACCTTCGTTTTATCGGCAAATCATTAATAAAATAAAAATAGCCCGCTATTTACAGCGTATCCGCTAATTTTGGACTATGCAGAATCAAACCCGTTTTGTTTTTCGACAGTCGGCCATCTACAGTGTCGGCAATATCCTCTCCAAACTGAGCGGAGTTTTGCTGATTCCTCTGTATCTGAAATACATCTCGGAAGAAGAATTTGGTATCGTTTCGCTATTTGAGACCATTGCACAATTCATAATGATTTTGTCGGGGTGGGGCGTAAGGGCTGGTTTTTCGCGATGGTACCATGAGTTTAAGACACGTACTGAGCAAAAGCAGCTTTTTTTTACCGCTTATGTCTTCAATTTTGTCAGCAGTATTCTTGCGGTCATCCTGATTGGTGCAATCCTTTTCTTTTTTAGCGGAGGCATTTTTAAAACTGAAATTTCCGCTGACATTATCCTTTATTTTTCCTTGGGAACGCTGTTTCGATTGCTTTTTGATATGCCTTTCTTTATGCTGAGGATTCAGCAAAAGGCCGCACAGCAAACGGCTTGGTATTCAATGAATATTATATTGGTGCTGATATTCTCTTTTGTCTTTCTGGAGTTTTTCGACCTGGGACTGAAGGGCATTTATCTGGGACAGTTCGTGGCACATTTTTTTACTTTCCTGCCCATGGCTCCCCTGATTTGGCGTAATTTCTCTTTCAAATTTCGTTCCGATGTTCTTCGCAAACTATTGCAATACGGATTGCCACTGGCCATCAGCAATATTCTCACCACCATTCTTACGCTGAGCGACCGCCACATCATTAACCAGTATCAAAACCTGAGTGAAGTAGCAGGTTATAGTATGGCTTTCAAAATTTCCAATCTGATTCAGGTGGTGGTAATAGCATCTGTTCTTACCGGATTTACCAATTACTATTTTAAAACACTTCACTCCGAAAACAGCAGCTTGTTTTATCAGCGAATTGTTCGGTATTTCACAGTGCTTATAACTCTTGGCGGATTAGCGGTAGTGCTTTTTTCGCCCGAAATTATTTATGTTGTATCTATGGGGAGTGAGTTTTTTCAGACATCGGTTATTATTGTTCCCGTATTGATGTTGGGAATGATTTTTTCCGGACTTAGACAACTTTTTGCGTTGCCTCTGAATAAACACAAACGCACTAGGAGGATTTCTATGATTTTGGTTATCAGTGCGGTGATTAATGTTGCAGGTAACTTTTTACTGGTGCCCTGGATCGGGAAAATGGGAGCTTCCATTTCTACCGTGGTGGCGCAGCTATTCGCGCTGATATGGTTTTTTAGTGAAGCCGGAAAAGTGGAGGAGATTAAGTTTTCCCGCTGGCGCAATTTGTTGCTTATTATTATCTGGTGCCTTATGGCCTGGGGCGGAATGCAGTTGTTTGAGCTCCCATTTTTTAGCGGAATGTTGCTTAAACTGGCTGTTGTTCTTGCTTTTGTTCTGGTTTTGTTTGTCACCGGGCATATCAATCGTGACGAAATCAAAGAAGCCGGCAGTCTGTACAGAAACATCCGGAATCGTTGAAAAAAGGGTCTTCTCTCCACCTTGCTGACAGGCGTTTTATGGTTATGGGGCAATAACACCTCCTTGGTCGGATGCCAGCCGAAATATTAATTTCTATTCCTGTAACAATTCGGGTATGGTCTTCGTCTCAAAATCAAAACAGGCCTGTTACAGCTTTAAACAATAATATTAATTTCCAGAAAACTTTAAGATATGAGACGAGTTATTCGATACAGCATTTTTGTTTGGGTTTTTTTATTGATTCTACCCGGGCATGTTTTTTCGCAGAAGGATACTTTAAAAAACTCCCGAAAACTAACCAATATTGTTTCGGTTGAGGAGGAAGCACACCGAACAAGGGTGAAATTTCCCGGCGGGGATGTGGAAGTGGATGAGATGAATGATACCATCACCAAAATCACCATTGGACGCAGGCGTTACGAAGTTATTGATAAACCGGGACACCATACACGCATTCAGGTGGTGCGTGAACCGCGAACTGATTTTAAAGGGCATTGGGCAGGTTTTGATCTGGGGCTGACCAATTTCTTTTCCACGCCATTTGATTCGGAATTACCCTCTGATGGTCGATGGATGGATTTGAATAGTGGAAAGTCAGTATCTGTAGGAATGAACCTTGTTCAGTACAGCATCGGGTTGCAAAATGAAAAGGACAATTTCGGTATTGTCACCGGATTGGGATGGACCATTAACAACTACCGTTTCGATAGTCAAAACATCATGATTCGTGATGATGACGGGTTTACTACCTACAGTGTGGCGCAGCGTAATGTGGAGAAAAATAAGTTGGTCACCAGTTATCTAACCGTTCCGGTGCTGCTGGAATTTCAGTTGCCCGCCCGTACCGGCGATAAGGATTTCTTTATCTCTGCAGGGGTTTATGGCGGTTTTAGGTTGGGATCGCATACTAAAGTTGTATACTCCGAAAATGGAAACAGAGAGAAAGAAAAAGGCCGCGATGATTACAACATTAATACTTTTAAATACGGAATGATGGCCAAAGTGGGGTATAAGTGGATAAACCTCTATGCCAAATGCGACATGACTCCGTTGATTGAATCGGGCCGTGGCCCGGAAGTTTATCCCTGGACGGTGGGGGTGACACTGGTTCATTTTTAAAATAAGCGTTGTTATGAAGCAGGGTGACAGTTTTAAAACACCGTTGTTTCATCACAACTTGTAAATAGGAGTTTTCTAATTCAGCAGAAATAGAGATATGAGACAATTTTCTTTGTTCCTTTTGATGGTGCTTGTGGCAACAAGCCTCTTCAGCCAAAACCAAAATCCCGATTCGGTTTTGCAGAAGTACGACCGTTTCTGGGAAATGCAGCCCGGTCTTTATCGGGTAATGGAAAGCGGACAGATAGGTGTTGTGCAGAAGGATGGACGGGTGGTTGTACCTTGTAGATTCGACCAGGTGTGGACACCTAATAAGGATAATTACATCCGGGTGCTTTTGAATATGAAAACCGGGCTGTATCACCTGCAAAAAGGTATCATCCTACCTGCTGAGTACGACCAAATATGGGAGTTCGAGGATGGTCTGGCAAAAGTGATGAAAGACAGGAAGTTCGGCTTTGTGAATAAGGACGGGTTAATGGTGGTTCCTTGCGAATTTCAACATGTGTGGGCACCACGCAATGGCAGGATTAAAGTAATAAAAGATGGTCTTACCGGCTTTTTCGCTACCAATGGACAAATTATTGTTCCACCTATTTACCAGGATATTCAGGCTTTTCAGAATAACCGGGCACGGGTTATCCGTGACGGGAATATGGGATTTATTGATGAGCAGGGAAATGAAGTAATCCCTGCCATCTATGATGATGTGTTGCCTTTTGACGGAGATACAACGGTTGTGATTACCGACGGTGAGTATTTGACAGTTGACCGGCAGGGGCAAATTCTGGGAATTACCCATAAACCTGAAAAGAAATATGTGGATCCAGAGGAAAATGAAGAAGAAGATAAACAGAACTATCGTCTTCGTATTGAGAAAGATTACATCGATATTCGTCATGACGGGGAAGGCGTAAATATCTCAAGACACCGAAGAAACCACAGGTATTTTGACGGGCACCTTAGTGGTGTCGGACTTGCCTTAAATGGATATCTCGATTCAGATTTGAAGGAAGAAATGCCTGATGGCTATGCTTTTATGTCCTTGAATCAAACTAAATCGGTGGAAGTAATTATTTATCCCTGGCAGGAGAGCATTCGTCTTCTTGGCAGTTGGTTTGGACTCACTACCGGTATTGGTCTTCAATACAACAATTACCGGTTCCAGATTGAAAATATTTCTGAAGTTGAAGCACCCGGTAATGACTGGTTTCCGGAAATTGGTGCAGAAGCATCCATCTCCAAGAGTAAGCTGATGATGATGCATGTGAACATTCCGGTGATGGCTGAAATTCAGATTCCAAACAGGCGAAACCATAATGATCTCTTTCTGTCGGGTGGAGTCGTTGGGGGCGTACGTTTACAAACCCACACAAAAGTTGTATTTGATGATGGAAACGGAGAAGAGAAGAAGAAAAAACGGGGCGACATGGGGATGCCTACTTTCCGCTATGGATTTATGGGACAGGTGGGTTATGGTGATTTTTCTGTTTATGCCACTTATTACCCCGAACCCATGTTTAAAACAGGAGAAGGGCCCGAACTATATCCTTTCTCTGTAGGTATCAAGTTTCATTTCGATTGATGAGGCCTTTGGCTTGATGGAGCGTTGTTTTGTGGTTTTGTCAAACAAAAATGCCGGAGAAAGTTGTTTTTCCCCGGCATTGGTTTGTTCTCATAGTCGGTTCAAAGGTTGGGTACTGACCAGTTTATCCATTTGTCTTCATTGAATGTAAAATTGCCATCGGTTTTCATGATGGTGGTGTTTACACTTTCGTCTTCAAGCAGGAATTTTCTGACGAAAGCTTCCACCTCGGGTTCCTGTGATTTCGGTAATCCGCAGTGGTCGCTGTGGCCAACCTGCGAGAATCCCATGTTGTCTGGAACGCCCAGCGCCTGCCATATTTTCTGTGCTGCATTTCCGGCTGTCCAGGTACTTAAATTGCCCAGCCAGTCCATGGAAGTGTTTTCAATAACCAGTAATCCACGTGGAGCACACAACCCCATGATAGAATGGTGGTCGAACGGTACTTTATTCACAGCGGTACTAAACTGGTCAAAGTCTTTGCGGAACCAGCAGTTCTCAGTAACAATTTGTCTCAACCGCTGTACATTTGATCCCTGATAGTCGGAAACACGCCAGCTGGCAGTTCCTCCCGAACCTGACTCCTGAGGAATGGTCAGTGCAATTCG
The DNA here is from genome assembly GCF_016278715.1 of Marinilabilia sp. Taxonomy (GTDB): domain Bacteria; phylum Bacteroidota; class Bacteroidia; order Bacteroidales; family Marinilabiliaceae; genus Marinilabilia. Next base: position 10,346 of record NZ_JADQBH010000237.1, read on the forward strand.
TTCATCGAATGCACCGGCAGCGAGCGCTCCTTTTCCGTTTCTGGAGCATCCGGTTACGGCAAGGTGTAAAGGGTCAATATTGGCCGCAGGAGTCTTTTCGATGGCATCAATCAATCTGCTCACACCCCACGACCAAGCCATGATAGCACCTGCTGAATGGGTGTTGCAGTAGAGATCATAAAATTTTCCGGTTCCGCGGGAACCTGCATTGTCCTGGAGTGCAATTTCATCTTGTGGGAAGCTGATAATGGCCACACCCATATCCAGTAGTTGCTGGTTGTTCAGGAATGAATATCCTATACCAATGACTGCCGGGTAGGGTGCTATTCCATTGGTGGGATAGGATACGCTGCAATCGAAACTGATGTTTCGTCCGTTTTCTTCCACGGTGACGGTAATCGTGCTTCCACTAAACGAGCCTGTTGTGGCTTCAAAATCGATGCAGGGTTTGTATCCGTATTGAAACTTCTGTGCCAAAGCCGAGATTTCCGCCTGACGGCATTCCCAGTCCGCCTTGTTTGTCACTCTTGAGCCATCCATAAACTCAAAGGGATCCGGCAAATATGAATTCTCCGTTAGTTCACTGAATGAGGGAAGTTCGGGGATGTTACATCCGTCTCCGCCGCAAAACCGGTTGTCGTCGGCCAAATCGCAAGGGTTTCCATTTTGTGCCCATCCCATTGCGCTGTAAACGAACAGCATTGAAATTACCAGAATAAGGGCTGGCAGAGTAAATTTCTTTCTCATTGGTCAAGTGGTTTTTGTTAGGATAAATTTGAATTATTGAATGAATACTAAATTAGCGACTGTCGGCTGACTTTCGGGGGATAATTTCGGCTAAAGAGAGTATATTTCTTTAACAGAGTGAAAAAAATAAATTAAAAAGGTGAAAAATATCAGTAAAGTGGGGCTGTTTTCGGGCGTGATTGTTAAAAAGCACTAATGCTTTAATGCTGCTATCCGATAAAAGGTTTTAGGATGAGATGTTTGTTACTACTCATCTCTGATGAGAGCTGAAGTCTGTAATTGTCTCCGCTGGATTATTGAACTTCAATTCCAAGGTAAACAAGTTTTTGGGCAAGGGTCAACCCGTGTTCTTTAATGTTTCCCGGGCAAATCTGGAATTTTAGTTTTCCTCCTGCTATAACGAAACTGATCCCGGCACCCTGTGCACAAAGACCGTCATTTGCCCCGACAAGAAGCGTGGAGTTCCCTTTTTGGAATGAGGCAAGCATTGGCATGAGGCTGCTTTTACTTTGTGCCAGATAAATGATTTGTGAATTGTCCATTTGTTTATCAACCGTTGACGCTTCTTTGACAATCATCTGTTGTGCTCCGACTTTTCGAACTTTCGCCAGTTCTTTTAGTTCAGAGGCAAGTTCGTTGTCGCCTATTACGGTGACAAGAAAATATTTTTCGGTGGAATTTTCGGGCCAGCTTATGTTCTTGGCAAAATTGAATAAAAACAATGCCTTGAATTTTGACATCTGAGCCGAAGCAGAAATGGAGGTGAGTGCCAAAACCAACGACAATAGCAGTAACCTGTGTTTCATAGTGATAGATTTTATTGTTTCAACTGCTTATGTCGGAATCTCATCAGTGGATCTGAATTGATTCCGGTTTTGGGGAACTTGAAGGTCTTAATGATGTTTTACGGATATTGATGTGTTGTTGATACATTTTTTATCTAAAAAAAACGCTTATTGGTCAATGGTTTTTGTATATTGAACTGGTGTTGAGTGTTTTGGACGATTGCGTCGAAGAATAGAAGATTGTTTGGAGAATGAAAAAGGGACTATTGCCACTCTCCGGCAATAGTCCCTTTTTTCTGTTTCGGTTAAGCTATTAATAAGAGAATCGTAACCCGGCAAGGTATATACCTCCGATATTATCCATAAATGCGAACTCATTGGAGTTGTCATTTAACAAGTTGCGGGCATTTAGGAAAAAACTTGCATACTTGTTGAATTTATAGGTTGCCTGAGCATTCAGAATTAATTTGGGATCAATGGTTTCATTTGCGTATTGATTGACAAAGGTTTGTTCTGAAAGATAGTAGGCATAGCTTGAGAGCTCCACTTTCTCCAAAGGCTTGTAAATAAGGTTTATCATACCAAAGAGTGACGGGGTGCTTTTGTGTTCAACGTCATCCTGCAAACCTGTTGGTTTAATTGATGTGCTAAGTTCAGTCAGTTGCCCGGTCATGATGTTCATGGCATTGGGTTCAATTTGTTCTGCAAGCGACATCATTTGCATTTCAATAATTTCATCACGGGTAGTATTGCTGTAATCCTGCAGGGTGGTCTTTTGCCAGGTAGCATGCATCTTGGCAATAAACTTTGAGGATAGCACCCAGTCGAGGCTTACAGATGCACCGATTTGTCGCGCATCAACACCTGAGTTTTGATAAACAATATCCACCTTGGGCTGGGTTGCCAACAGCATCATTATAGGATTGTCGGCATATTGGAAAATTTCCGGAGACAGATTCAGGGTTGTTGAAGTGGGCATGAGGGCGCCATAATTTCTACTGTCTGATCCAAACAACTCCGCTTCTATAACGATGTTATTTGCGGGACGAACCCGGTAACCCAGTTCAATCATATCTATCGTCATCAGGTCATAATCTTCATTTCCGGCAAAATGGATAAACCGGGGAGGCATCCTGCCTTCACGATCCCATGTATAATTGGAATGCGAGTTAATGATGAAAGATGAGCGGTTGGCCCGTGAATAAACAGCCCGGATTCTTTGTCTATCGCCCAGGGGCAATGTACCGGCAAACTGCCATGAGCTATACAGTTTATCAGGGAAATTATATTTTTCAGCCCTCAGTGCAGCAACGAGTCTGAGTTTCCCAAAAGCTAAATAGTCTGCACGTAAGCTGGCAGCAACTGTGTTCAGATCTTTTTTACCATTCAGGTATCCGCTTTCATCGCCTTTCAGGTATGGAGAATCGTCGTAGGCTGCACTCTGGTAACTTACTCCCGGGCGTAGATTGAGTGATTTTAACTGCCAGTCAAATTCTGCTGAAGCATTGAACTGGCTCATGTCGATTTTGAATCCCTGGTCACCGGTAGCGAAGTTCTGGGTTCCGCCTGTGTAATTAGTTTGTAGTTTCAGTCGACCAATGGCTGCTTCCAGATTTCCATACCAGGTGTTTGACTTGCGACCGCCCAGTGATGTTGGCGGGTCACCGAGAGTGGATGTGTTGACATAAGAGTTTTGGTATCCTCCACTTAGCTGGAAGCTTGCATCAAAGTCCGGATCGTAGCTCACATATCCGTTAATTCCATAGTTCTCCCGGGCCAGACCGGGTTCCGCGAATAATTCATTAATGTCATCAAGGGGGTCGGCAACAGGTAATCCATTGGCATCAACGAGTCTTTGATATTGCTCCAGTGAAAAGAAGCGACCTTTATTGAATATGGCTCTTCCCCCTGAATTATCAGGCAGCGACATGTTTTCTTTTCCAAAAACAAAGATTTCTTCTGTTTCTCGCTCACGATGTTGGTAATTGGATGTTACCGCTGTGGTGAAACCATTTCCCAGGTCCTGGCGAAGAGCAATGTTTCCTGTGTATGTGTTTTGTGTTCCAACCTGTGCTGAACCAGAAACCAAAGGTGAATCCTCATTGGTGTCGGCGGTGATAATGTTAATCACCCCATTCACAGCATTGGGGCCATAGAGTGCACTGGACGGGCCTCGAACAACTTCGATTCGTTCAATGTCAGCAAAACCTACCGGCAGGGTTTCCCACACAATACCTCCATGTACATAATTAAATACCGGACGGCCGTCAATCATCAGCAGGGTGTTGGTATTTTCTGAATAGATTAACATGTTTTTATCGGGCAGGTTGTCCAGACCCCTGATGTGAATATCATAATTGCCATTGGTTTTTTCGCGAACAATGATTCCGGGAATAAGGCGAAGTGCTTCTTCAATGGTTGTGGCTCCCGACATCTCAATTTCTTCCCTAGTAAGTGCGGTAGATGAAAGGGGGGAGTCAAAAGCATTTTCCACACGTTTGGATGCAGAGCTCATACCTTTGTTTATGAGAAGGTTTGTGAGTTCTTCCATGCTTGATACGCCCATTAAATCCATGGCGGTCATCAAATCTTCCAAAGGTAACTGCGACAAATCATCAACAGACATATCAAGTACCTGTTCGCGTGTCATCTCCCCGCTTTGTGGTTCCTGTGCAAAACCGGAAATCGATGCCAGAATAAAAAGTAAAAGGAATAATATCTTTTTCATCAGTATAGAATTTTCAAAGTTATTGGTCTGATGGAACTCGCAAGTCCATATTTTGATGGAATTTTTTGGAGTTTGAACAAGAACAACTCCATGCTCGTTTCATTGTTTTGTTTTTTTATTGTACCGTGACAGCTTGAAATCTTTTTTTGGTATCCGGTTTATTGAACCAGACTTCCAAGTGCAATTAGCTTTTGCGATAATTTCAATCCATTGGTTTCCACATTTCTGGGACAAATTTCGAATTTTAATTTTCCGCCGGATGTAAAGAAGCTAATTCCGGCTCCCTGATTGCAAAGCCCTTGCTTATCGGCTACAATAAGTACCGGTTTTCCTTTCTGATAAGACGCAACAATGGGCATCAGACTACTTTGGGTTGATGAGAGGTAAATGATATGTGAATCCCCTACTTCTTCGGCACTCTGGCTTTCTCTGATAACAAGAGTGCTGTTGTTGATTTTCCTGATCTTTGCCAGCCCTTTTAACTCAGCCGCCAATTCATCATTCCCGATAACCGTGATGACAAAGTTGGAGCCAGGGGATTGCCCGGGCCAGTTGACATTCTTGGCAAAGTTGAACAGGAAGAGTGCCTTAAACTGAGACATCTGACTGTTTGCCGATGAAGTCATCATTAAACACATCAATAAAGCAAATACAATCTTCTTCATGATAAAACAGGTTTTGGTTTAAAAAATGAGGCGTTGGCCGAGGTTTGGGTTTTTTGGTAATTTCTTTTCAGAAATTGCATTCCATTGGTGGTCATGATGCTTTCAATCAGCTCTTCAGCTGATGAAGCGGAATACCTGTGAAGTAGTCTGGAAGGTTCATTCAGGAATTCCTTTGCGTAGATGATAAGTTGCTTCTCTAATTCTTTGAAATACCGGAGGGTAGGATATCCGTTAACAGGGTTGATGAGTCCGTCAAAATCACTGCCAATGCAAATGCAACTCTAGGCATTTGTGCGCTTCTCTCCGTTGGTGTTGTGCAATATGCCTGCACATTCGTTGGCTATGTATTTGGCCGCATTCCATATTAGTGCCGCATTAAAATGTGGGTCCTGACGTCTTATTCTCAGGTCGTTATCTTTGCAATATGTAACGTATTCATTAAATCCCAGAAGTCTTTGGTCCAGTTCCAGACCGATTAATCCCCTGGTTTCCCAAACGGCTTTGATGTCGTCATTATTTAGGTTGATGGTCCAGGTGTTAAACCATCCCTCCTCTGTTTCAGCACCAACGGCGGCATGTGAAAATACCACAGGCACTTCGTTGTTGTAATTCTTTTTTATATATTGGTAATATTCACAGCGGCCTCGGTAATCGATATGTTTCAGATCAATGAGAATGCGGCGACCGCATGAATTATCCAGCAACTTGTCTATAACACTGATACCTTCGGCAGTATAATAATGAAACCCCGGGATAGGCGACAGCTCTTCATTGCATCCTTTGGACTGATCAATGTTGCCTAAATTCCTGACCATTTTAACAAGGCTTTCTTCATGCGATACAAAACCATTGTAGAAATGATGTGCAAGCGATATCATCAATGGGGGATGTTCCCAGTTTTTGACGGTTTCAATATTTATCAGAACCTGGTTTATATGCTCTTTTCTAACTTCTTTAGTGGGGTAGAATACATTGGCTCCTTCGATGGAAATAAATCCGATAAGGGCCGAAGGATGCTGTTGTAGAAGCATTTCTATTTCGGAATAAGTGGAGGCAAGAAAGAATTCCTGTTTTGTTCCTCTTGATAATTCGGCTGAAGTTTTGAGGTATTCATATTGTGCAACAGTGTCATCGAAATAGCGGTAATCGGGACCCTGGATATATTTGATGCGTGCATCACTGACGGCCGTTACAAAATTTTTGAACAAGGGGATTCCGGTAAGTTTCTGGTCAAAAGATTGGGAGTGAAACTCTTTTTCGATAGGA
>NZ_JADQBH010000125.1 GCF_016278715.1 Marinilabilia sp.
CTTCATCAGTATAAATTTTATTCAGGTTATTGGTCTGATGTAACCAGCATGATTGATTTTATCCTTCTTCAATTAAGAAAATTTTTGTCATGCCCGTTTCATCATATCTCGAATTTTTAAATTTCACAGGTTGCTTATTCCTCCCTAAAAAGAAGGAATTTTGCCGGCAGCCTCAAAGGAGACAACCGCATTGAAACTCATATCATTATAAATCTTGACAAATTCATCCTCCCCAGTAAAAAAGCGCGTTTCCAGAATAATACTCATCGCATTGCGGTCGAGGAATTCATTGATCTGATCTCCATCTACGGTAATTGAGAATTCGGTATGGGTGGCCTCATTTACCCGGCCGGAAATTGCATCGGGAATGCCTGCCTCCACAACGTGAATGGCTTCTCCGGTTTCCTTATTACCAAACAGATTGTCAATTTGATTGCCATCTGCATCCACCACCCAGGCAGAAGCTGAGATATCCACCGGTATTTTACTGTAAAAATCGAACCAGATGGTAGCCAATTCCAGTTCCCGTGCATCATCAGAATCGTCTCCGAGAATATCATTAAAGTCAAAGTCGAGTGTATCCGTTCTCACATAATCTTTAGTCGTATTAAACCAAATAGGTGCCACAATATTCATTGTTCCCTGAAGTACATTGGATGGGCCCATAAAATTGCTCTCCGGGCCCTCTCCATCCGGGTTGGAAAAAGAGATGACGTCGAACAGTACACGACGGGGGTAACTATTGGCAATATTCACAATATTCGGAGAATTGTCACGACTAATGTGAAAGTTGGTCTCACTCATCCCTATTGGATCGCCATAGATAGCCGCATCCAATTCCAGATAAATCTGATTACTGCCATCCACCTCCAAAACATCAATCAACTGGTCATTTTCATCAAAAAACTGCATGTTTTCGGTTACCACATCAAAGGGAACCCCAATTTCACTGTTAACTTCCAGGTCGATATAGAAATCATAAATTTCAATCTCATCAATGAGCTCCAACTCATCAAACACTTCAAGTGTCAGTTCTTCGTTGGGGCGGGCTGATTCCTGCTGGCCAAAATAACCAAAAGCAAATCCAGGTTGCATTTCTGTGAGCGAAAATTCCAGCACCACGTCACCGGTCACCATGTTTGATAAGTCCAGTGAGGTAATAACCGAGATATAACTTGAATCCACCCCCTGGGATGGAATTACCTTTTTTCCTCCTAAGTCCTCATTAATCTGAAAAAACCGCTGGTTCCCGGAAGCATAAAAGGAATAACTCAGAGGATTTCCGTTGTCCAGCACTTCTGGCAGGGTGATGGTAACATCCCCTTCAGTTCCGTAAGGCATCATCAGATAAGCTGATAAAACGCCTCCTTGCATATTCAGACTGTCGTACCGCACATCCGTCCGGTGATTGAGCAGGACTTTTTCAGTAAAATCCACGTTGACAGCCGAATTAATCGGAAAAAAGATTCCCGGCGAGTAAGACCAGGTCTGAGAGTAGTCGCGCAGATTCACAAGCGATTCCCAGTCGATATCTACATCCCGGCTATATTTTACATTCACCAGACCCTCTTCATCCACAAATACATACTCATTGTCGAGGTCTTTAATCATATCCGATACCAAATAGGTAATATCACCGGCAGGACCGGCAATCTCAATGCGCCGGTTATCATCCGTTGTATCTGTAGTTACAGATATGTCATCGTCCTGACATCCCATTAAAAAAATGGAAAACATCAACACGCCTGTTTTCAAAAAATCAATGCTCTTCATAACACTAAATATTATCGTCTTCACAAACTTTATTCAATCACTTTTATCTCCACTCTACGGTTCTGGGCTCTTCCTTCTGCCGTAGTATTGGGTGCAATCGGCTGGTCGAAACCGTAACCTTCGTACTCAATACGGTCGGGAGCAATGTCCTGCGATTCCAGATATCGTTTAACTGACAAGGCCCTCGCTTTCGAAAGCCGTTTGTTCAGTGAAGCAGAACCTGTATTATCGGTATGTCCCGAAACTTCGATTTTCACAGATGGGTTTTCATTCAGCAACCTTGCCAATCGATTCAGTTCGGGATAAGACTCTGCCCTGAGCGTGGCTTTTCCACTGGTAAACAGAATATTATCTGCTACAATACTGGCCCCTCTGGCCATTGGTTTCAGTTCAATATTGCTGACTTTCAGCGTGGTGTCCGGGTGAAATTGCAAGGGAAGATTATTGAAAAAATAACCATCAGCGTTAACCTCTACCAAAAACGGGCCTTCCTCATATACCGTGATGGAATAATTTCCGGTAGTAGAATCGGCAAAAGCAATCAGGAATGCCTCTTCCTCGCCGGGTTCAAAAACGGCCAGTTCAGCAGGAACAGCATCGTTCGTGTTTTCTTCCATCACTTTCCCTGACAGCACATAGGTAATAACACTCTTCTCCAGCTCAATATTTTTCTCCTCAGAATCTCCTATTGTGTTTTGAAGTAAAAGTTCGGATGAATAGAGATAATAATCAGCAGCAGATATAGTCATATTGAGATTAAATTTATCCTCAAAGGTGATTCGATAAGCACCTGTCGTGTTATCGGAGAAAATCCGGTGAGTAACAGAATCCTTATCAACCGGGCGGAAAGTAATTTCAGCCTGTACCGGTTGTTGCGTATCCACATCGGTTATAAAACCACTCAGAGAATAGGGATGTTTGAGCATTTCGAGTTGAAAATCGGTTGTAATGGAAGCATTTCTTTGAGTAGCTCTGGGGATATCCGCCATACCCATTTTATATCCTTCTGCACTCGCCTGGAGCACATAATTTCCGGTGTCTTCCAACGAAACCAGATAGTTCCCGGTAAGCGAATCGGACCATGCCGAAAGAACTTGTTCTCTTTTGAGTGTGTCAATGAGAGACAACTGTCCGTAAAGCGGTTCACCGGATTCCACATCGGTAATTTGGCCTGAAATGGAAAACGGAATTCTGATATCTTTTCTGATTTTAAACAGATCAAGGCCTCCAAAACCACCCGGTCGGGAGGAAGAAATAAGAGCCACCAAAGAATCGGAAGTGGGATAAAAGAATAGATCGTCAAAGGGACTGTTTACCGGTTGTCCGACATTTACGGGATACATCCATTCACCATCGCGGTTTTTTTCCACCCTAAAAATATCAAACCCCCCAAAACCGGGATGCCCTTCGGATGCAAAATACAAGGTATTTCCATCAGGATTAACAAAAACGCCTTCTTCATCAAACGGCGTATTAATAACCGGTCCGATATTGCGGGGCTTAGTAAATCGACGGGTGCCTTTCCTTCGGCAGGTCCAGATATCTTTGCCACCCATTCCGCCTCTTCTGTCCGTCACAAAGAAAACGACTCCATCTTCGGTTTCGGTAAAAGCAGTCTCTTTAAATACTTTATGATCTAATTTTGTACTGATGGCAGCGGGTTTACCTATCCGTTTTCCGGAAATATCTGCCACTCCTATCTGTCCGCCTCGTTTCTTGCCCCGATAAACATACAGAGATTCCCCGTCTGGGGAAATACCGGAAACCCCGGAATTAAATCTTGAATTCAACCTACCACTCTCAACCCCCTCAGAAGCAATGCTATTAACATAAGAAGCTTCAAGTACTCTTTCCTCAAATGCCTGGCGTCCCACGGGCACATCGGGCAAATGGTCCGGCCGCCGGGTGACAAAAAATATTCTTTCGTGACGACTATTCTCCACAGCAGCATACTCGTCATAATAACTATTAACGGCAGGTCCCAGATTAATGACAAAAGCCGGAACAGAATCTGCAGCATTGGAACGTCCAAATTCGCACTCGCTTAACAACTGATTCAAAACCGGTCTGAATTGCGTTTGTTTCCAGGACGAAAGGGTATTGTTATATTGCTCAAAAGCTTCCCGGGCACGGGAATAGTCCAGCCGAATCCGGTATGCATTTCCCAGAAGTAAATAATAATCGCTTGCTACAGATGGTAAACTTTCCAATAAAAATCCGGCTGCCTGCTCCGGTTCTTCACCAAACAAGGCACTCACACCCAGTTTGTAATTCAAGGCAGCTACCTCCGGGTTCTCTTTGTAAAGCTCTTTAAAAGCCCGAAAGCTCCCTTCATAGTAACCGGAACGATAAAAGCGCTCCCCCTGATTCAGTTTGTCCAAATAATACTCCAGATCGACATCCGGAACATCAGACAAAATTTGATTGACATCAACTTTAGGGTTTTCCTGCGCCACTAAGGGGAAACTGACAAAACCTAAAAAGAAAAACAGTGCTAAAAGAAATCTCATAAATCTTAAGTTTGGTTACTCATTTCTGATAGTGAAAATTTTAAATTCCATGACTACCCACTCTTCTTTACGAAAAAAAACGAAAAGAGTTCACCCGTTGGTTTTTCATCTGGCTCAAAACACATGGTTCAGCCACCTTTGAAAATGATGGCGCAATGGGTTACAAAAACAAGGGGCGCATCGAAATCGATACACCCCTGGAGTACTTTCTTTAAAATTCGTTTTAACGCTTCCGCCGGTCACCCGCATGGCTCAGCACAGTTCCATTTAAGATTCCCTGATATTCGGAATTATTGTCGGAAATCTCCAGAGCCTTTTTCAAAACGTTATCATCTTCAAGTGCATATTGAATGGCTCCTTTACGATAATAGTAACGTTTCAGAATCTCATCAGCTAAAAGATCTTCTACCTCTCCCCGGAAGTTTTCCAGGTCTTGTGTAACGCTCACATCAAGTTTTTTCTCCAATGTATTGAAAGCCTCTTCATTAATATCGTAGTATCCCTCTTTTTCAGCGGCTTCCTTCAACTTTTTAAAGCGCTCTCTGCTTTCGGAGGTATATTTAAAACTTTCGAGGCTGGTCAAATACTCTGTAAAATCATTATAGATTTCATCGGTCACCGAAAACTCCCCCGGAACAGCAACCGTGGTGTTTTCAGCCACAAACCTGTTGGCATAATCGAAAATAGTTTGCTGTGCCACCAGCGCAAAAGTCATATTGCTGTATTTTTCGTAAGGAACCACCACATCCGGCGAAATTCCTCCGCCATCGTACACGGTGCGTCCGTTTTTGGTGGTAAATTCGGTAATCAGTGAATCAGGAACATATCCCACGCTACCATCTTCATTGCGCTGACTGTAATCAAGTGCCTGAATACATCTTCCACTGGGAATGTAGTATTTGGCAGTAGTTACCTTAAGCTTCGCATTATATGGAAGACTACGGGTAGTCTGCACCAGCCCTTTACCAAAAGAACGGTTTCCAACAATAACGCCACGGTCATGATCCTGAATCGCACCTGCAACGATTTCAGAGGCCGAAGCAGAGCCCCGGTTAATCATCACAACCAAAGGAATCACAGTGTCAACAGCGGCTTTTGAGGTCCTGTAAACTTTATCCCATTGTTTGATCTTGCCTTTGGTACTCACCACTTCCGAGCCTCTTGGGAGGAACAGATTGGCCAGCTTAACAGCTTCGTCCAGCAAACCTCCAGGATTTCCGCGCAAATCGAGAATAAGTTTTTCGGCACCCTGCTCTTCTTTCAACTCTTTGAGGGCCTCCTCAACGCGTCGGGAGCAATCCTGAGTAAAATTGTCAAGAATTATGATTCCGGTTTCATCATCGACCATTCCGTAGTAGGAAACAGGGTCGATCTGAATAGCCTTTCGCACAAGTTTGATATCCAGTGGTTTTTCAATTCCGTAACGTTTAACAGTAACCGTAACGTCCGTATTGGCAGGGCCCTTAAGCTGGTTGCTTACAGCCTCGGTTCTTTTTCCCTTCATATCAACACCGTTAATAGAGAGAATCTTGTCGCCGGCTTTCAAACCTGCTTTGTCAGCAGGGAACCCCTTGTAAGGCTCCGAAATATAGACAAAATCTTCCCTACCGGAAATAAGGGCACCAATTCCTGCATATTCGCCGGTAGTCATGAAATTAAAATCGTCCATTTCCGACTCAGGAATGTAGGTTGTATAAGGATCCAACGACTCCAGCATAGCCTCGATTCCGGTTTCCACCAAATCCTCGGGATCCGTTTCTTCCACATAATAGGTATTCAACTCCCTGAAAAGGGAATAAAAAATATCGAGATTTTTAACGATGGAAAAATTACGCTCCTCGTTACCGGCGGTCACAAACCCCAGTGAGATGACCAGTCCGATTGCTACCGCACCAGTCCATCCAATCCATTTTCTTCCTCTAATCTTCTTCATTATTTGATGTCTTTAATCTTTATACTTGAGCCCATTACAAAAGGTTCTTTGTTGTCAAAATCTCGTTTCTTTGGGTGTGTTGTACCCGTTCTTATTTTTTTGCGATTGGAATGAAAGAAATTTCTTTCTCCCGGTTTTTAGCCCGCATTATTCATTAATTATCTATTACGATGCTCAACTAACAGCAAAAATACCTCTTTTCGGAGCAGGCTCATACTTTTAGTATTTGTTTTGAGGTGATAAAACTCCTGAACTAAAGTTTTCAGAAACCATGCCAACTATTCCGGAGGCAGCAAACAAATTCTAATTCTCTTTAAGTTTAAGAACAGAATTGCGATATCGCCATAAAAGAGCCAGGCCCATCAGAATTACAAGAACTCCACCAATCCAGGAAAGCGTATTGGCAATATCAACCGAGTCAGGCTCAAAACGAAACTCAATGGTGTGTGTGCCATCAGGAACCATCAATGCCCGCAGGATGTAGTTAACGCGATTAATTTCCACTTCATCGCCGTCAATAAAAGCCTTCCATCCGGCTGGGTAATAAATATCACTGAAAACTGCCAGTTTCTCACCATTGGCCCGGGCCTGAAAAACCAGACGGTCGGGGGCATAAGAAGAAAGCGTAATTTCACTTCCGGAATTAATGTTCTGATAAGAGCCCCAACCGTTCAAACGATCCTGCCGGATTACAGCAGTTTTGGCCAGGTTAAAACTCTTCAGCGACGCCAATTCGTCTTCTGCGGACGCAACTGTTTCAATATTATTAACAAACCAGGCATTTCCATAGGCAGACGGATTCTCCACCGGTGGCTGCCCGGGATGATAAATTATGTATTTGGTATTCAGCATATTCAGCACCGGCATTTTATCAAGCAATTGTTGTGCCTCCTGCGCAGATCCACCATTCCGGAAATGCATCGTCAGCGTTTGCCAGTAATTCTGCAGGTAAAAATCAATTACATCCTGGTAGATTCGCAACTTGGCGCCATGATAGCCACCCAGAGAATTGTGAAAATATGAAGTGTTGACCTCATTGAAAGGATTTCGATAGATACTGAAAACACGGTAATAAGGGTCATCATCCTCCAGTATCAGTTTATCCGCTTTTGATTTCTCAAATTGCTGAGTCATTTGGCGGGGCGACACAAAATCTTCGTTGCTCAGGTATCGTTTATCAACGCCCCACATATCAATCAATACCAACAGGGCCAGACCGGGCAAAACATATTTCTTCGACAAACGGTTGGTGGCAAACAGCCACAAAGAAGCGCTTCCCAGCAGGATAAAAAAGAAGGAACGGAGGGCATCGGACTGCAACAATCCGATACGTGCCTGTTGCATATTCAATATCACCTGGTCAATAACGCCGGCCTGATCGGGCATTTGTTGTTTCTGACGTGCCAGAGCAGAGACTTCTTCTGTGCTCATGAAATCAAAAAAGAGATTAGGCAACAAATATACCAGGATAGCAACTCCTCCGGTCAATCCGAAAGCAGCTAAAAACTTACCGCTTTGGTCACGAATCAAACCCGGATTATCTGTTACTTTTTTCAATCCTAACATGGCCAGTAAAGGAATGGTAATGGTTGCAATTATCAGGGCCATTTCTACTGTTCGAAATTTGTTGTATAACGGGAATACATCAAACATAAAATAGTTGAACCACTCCAGATTTTTCCCCCAGGCCAGCAAAATTGATAGAATAGTTGCTGACACCAACCACCATTTCTCAGGACCTTTATAGAAAAACAACGCCAGCACAAACAAAAAGAAAACCAGAGCACCAACATATACAGGTCCTGATGTGAAAGGCTTGCTACCCCAATATTGCGACTGTCCGCCAACGATTTCACGCAAGCGCGGGTCAACGTCTTTCATGGCACGGGGACTTTGAGAAATCGCCTCAGATGCTCCTCCCATCAGATTGGGAATCATCAGTGTCAGCGTTTCTGCTTTCCCGTAACTCCAGGCAAAGGCATAATTGCGGTCCAGACCAGAATCGGTCCCCCCTTCTTTTGAGGTCGACTCCAGTTCTGAAGGTCCCCGGATACTAAAAGTCCCATATTCATAAGTAGGCCACAGATGACTTAGGTTAGGAAGAACAGCCAGTATTGCTGCCACCACTAAAAAAGCAGTGCGCTTGCCAAAATCTTTAACCGTTCCGTCAATCAATGCTTTAATGAACCGGCCAACCATCAAGACCAAAACTATCAAAAACAGATAATAGGTAATCTGCACGTGATTGTAAGCAACCTGGGCTCCCAGCGCTACGGTAGTAAAAAATGCCCCCACCCAGGGCCGCCGGTTCAGCGTGTACAGAATACCGGCAATGACAGGAGCCGAGAGTGCAATTGCATAAGCCTTTGTAATATGGCCGGCAATGATGATAATGATGTTGTAAGATCCAAATGCAAAGGCCAGAGCCCCAACCAAAGAGAGCCAGCGTCCCATCTTCATACTTCGGAGCAAAATGTAGAACCCCAGAAGGTAAAGAAACAAAATGGCCACCGTATGAAATGGAAGGCCAAACCTTACCAGCCGGTTGAATTTGGAAAAGATATTGGCGGACGAATCACCTTTGATCTGATAAGCCGGCATACCTCCAAACATGGAATTGGCCCAGTAAGAATGCTCACCTGTTTCAGCCTCATATTCGTTCAACTCCTGCGCAGCACCCAGGGCGTGAGTATTGTCCATCTGCGGAAGTTCCATTCCCTTAAAAACAGGATTGAAATATAAAAAACTGAGCCCTGCAAAGAGGGCCATTATACCGATAAAAAACAGTACGGGTTTTAGCTTTTGAATTTCCATTGCTACAACTCTTTTGCGATTTTCAGACCAGAAAGATACATAAAGTTTGTGAAGCGACCTTTTTATGCCTGCTGAAACTTTAATGACGCTTTACCGTATAGAATATCTGATTTATTAACCCCAAATTCCCATGTATATTATTTTGATTCAACTCAGACGTTCCGACGAACAAGTAAATTACTATAAAAAAGCTCACGAGGCGTACCTTAAAGAACAAGTAGAACAAGGTAGTTTTATCGTTTCAGGTAATCGAACCCCCAACACAGGAGAAGTAATTCTTTCGTGCCTACCGGATATGGAAACTCTTTATGAAGTTCTGCAGAAAGATCCATTTTACAAAAACCGCATCGGACAATACGAAATCATTGAGTTTGAAGCCAATGTAAAATGCCAGGAATTGGCTGATTTTATTGAGGAGCACGAAGACAATTCTTAAAAACAAAATATCTATTAACAACGCTGCTCTTAACGTTAATTTTGACTTTTCTAAGTAAACAGCCTCATTTAACTGATTACATATTTCTTACAATCCAAAAAAGAATTTAATAAAACTCCCGGTTAAAAAAATTTGTGCTTTTGAGTCTCTGACTTAAGTCAAAAACAGTTACGGTTACTTAAAAATCGGAACAATGACGGATACGAAACCGGGTATATCCGTACACCGCAACATCGTATACCTGAAAAGAACTGACTTCTGATTGAGGTGGGCCAATGCGGCACTTTTCAATAAAAGACTCCAGATTTTCCGTCTCTCCCTCTGCATCCACCTCCACATTTCCTCCCGGCATATTCTTGACATATCCGTTAATATGGAGCCGACAAGCATTTTCTTTTACAAAGTACCGAAACCCGACTCCCTGAACTCTGCCTCCGATAATTAAGCGCACTCTCTTCATCGGTAAAAATTTTGACTATTAAACTCAATAACAGCTGCTTAGAAACAACAAAGGCTATAATCTAAAGTAGCGTTTTTGTGATTAGAGATTGCTTCGGGCATGGCCATCTCAATGAAGCAATCTCTAAAAATACAATAGTCCGTTAAACTTTTGTAATCACTTAATGCTTAATTGTTTATGAATTGCCAGGTGTTTGTTCCAACAATCAGTTTATCAATGTTATAGGATTCATCTTGAATCTTATATCTAAAAATCTAACGATCTATTAAAAATACACAAGCGACTATAAACTTAAGCCTTCATCAAACAAACGGCAACCATTGTCACAATAACTCCTTTTTGAAATCGCTCTTCAGAAACAAACCCAATTTAAAAAAATCAAACAACCACAAGGCAATCCACCCGTTTTTCAGCAAGAACTCCACCGTTGGTCGGAAAAGATTGAACAATACCAACACTACCGGGGCGACGGGTTTTATCCTGATGTAAAAGCGAAGCAATCCTATATCGTTAACAAAATCAGGGTCGTAATCAACATACTCCAGAATAGTTCCCAGATTTTTGACGCTCGTGGCACTCTTCCTCAGGTATTCACTGTTGATCTCCAATTCTCCATTCATTACCGGATTGTCAATATGGGTTATATTTATCTGGTTCTTTTTGAGAACAAATCCCAACAGGGTGTCTTCGTGCCCGTATCTGATAATGCGCTCATCGAAAGGAAATTCTGCCAATATCTCGCGCCGAATCAGAAAATTATTAGACATGAACGATCTGTTGGGCGTTTTTCGCCTTTCCTCACAAGACCTGCTCTCCTTTTGAATCCCATACTTCCACCGCAAAAGATATTCACGTGTAGGCTTAAAAGAGTCGTAAACTCTTCCGCCGCACACCACATTTACCTCGCTTGAAGCAACTGCCGAAGCATATTTCTGCAAAAAAGTATCGGTGATTACAATAGAGTCACAATCAAGAAACAAAAGATTCCGGTATTTGGTGTACTCCAGAAACAGATTTCTGATTTTTGCCCTTCCCACATTATCGGGCAACTCCACATACACCTCCCGGTTACAAACCGAACGATTAATTTTTTTGTATTCCTCATCGGAACCATCGTCAATCAGAACTATTTCGCACGGAAATTCCGCTCTCTCCACCTGCCGGGACAGAGTGTTCACCAGTTGGCGCACATCAAAGTTGAAGACCGGTATGCAGATGGATATCAATAGACAACAAAATTTTCAGGTTAAATCTGATTCCGCTGGTGAGCAAATCTACCGCTTATGCAACCCGCACTCCTTGCTTTCCGGATTTTCCCACCACCAGCGACCGGCACGAACATCCTCCCACGATTCAATGGCCCGCGTGCACGGCAAACATCCAATACTGGGAAACCCTTTGTCGTGAAGCGGGTTGTAAGGCACCTTATTTTCTTTGATATAATCCCAAACATCACTCTCAGACCAGGAGGCCAACGGATTCACCTTCAGGAGGCCGTTATTCTCGTCCCATTCCACCACGTGAATATTTTGCCGTGTAATAGCCTGTCCGGCACGTAATCCACATATCCAGGCATCCAGGGTCTTAAAGACACGCTTCAGGGGTTCGATCTTCCGAATTCCACAACAAAGCTTTCTGTTTTCGATACTATCGTAAAACAGGTTAATGCCTTTGCTATTGACCATTTCCTCCACCTGTTTGTAGTCAGGAAACATCACCTCAATTTTGGTATTGTATTTTTTATTGGTGCGATCAATCAAATCGTAAGTTTCAGGAAACAACCGACCGGTGTCAAGGGTGAAAATCCGCGCATCGGGTTTAATTTTCAAAACCATATCGGTCAGTACCTGATCTTCGGCACCCATACTGGAAGAAAGAGCCACCTTGTCACCATACTCATTCAGAAACCATGTCAGTACTTCTGCAGGGTCTTTTCCCGGAAATTTCTTGTTTAATTCTGCTATCTGCTTTTGATCCATTGAATTGTTTTTTTGCAAATTTAGGGATTCGGAGGCAAAAAATCACTTTCCTCCGAAAGAAACCCCCATGTACCTGGCTTTTTCAACAAGACTGTTATCGTGCTCCACAAGCCGGAGACGCCCCCCAACCTCATCCAGAGGGACACTTACAATATCATTTCCCCGGGCGGCAACCATCACACCAAAATTATCCTGATGAATCATCTGGGCGGCGTAGGTGCCATAACGGGTGGCCAAAATCCGGTCCGCAGCCGTTGGGCTTCCTCCCCGCTGAGTGTATCCCAACACCGTTTCTCGGGTCTCCAGACCTGTCATTTTAGTAATTTTCTTAGAGATGTAAGCCCCTGCATTTTTCTTTTTCCCCGCCTTAATACCTTCTGCGACGACGACAATAGAATAGGGTTTCTTTTTGTTGCTTCGCTCAATCAGACAATTGGCGACCACCTCCATGTCATAGTCCAGCTCGGGCAGAAGAATCACATCTCCACCTCCGGCTATTCCAGAATGCAGAGCTATCCAGCCTGCATGATGTCCCATTACCTCGATCACCATCACACGTTTATGCGAATTTGCAGTGGTGTGAAGGCGGTCAATAGCCTCGGTGGCTATAGTTAGTGCCGTATCAAACCCAAAGGTAACGTCGGTGCCCCAAACATCATTGTCGATGGTTTTAGGAATGCCCACGATATTAAGTCCCTCTTTGGAAAGCAGATTGGCCGTTTCCTGGGTTCCGTTTCCTCCTATGCAAACCAGGGCATCCAGCCCCAGCTCTTTATAGTTTTGTTTAATCAACTGGGGTTTGTCCGATACAATATCTCCTTCCTGTTGTTTGAACGGTTTCATCCTGGATGTCCCAAGAATAGTTCCTCCCAGTGTCAGAATCCCGGACAAGAGTTGTTCATTCAGTGGTATCACATCTTTTTCCAGTAATCCTGTAAAGCCATTGGCAATACCAATCACTTCCATCCCATATTCCACAATGGCCGTTTTACCGATACCTCTGATAGTGGCATTGATACCGGGACAATCGCCTCCTGCTGATAAAATTCCAATTTTTAATTTCTTGTTAGCCATAGCAGTCTCATTTTTGGTCTGTGATTTTGCCCGCAAGCATTCCGGGCAGCATAAATTCATACAAGTCTGTTGGGGTCAGGCGTGAAATACCAATAATGGCACATCGGTATAGAAAAGAATACGCCGGGTAATTTCCGGACTGAAAAGCTGGGCAATCATGTTTCGTTTGCGCCGGGTCATGGCAATCAGATCGATATTTTTTTCTTCAACGTACCTCTCCAATGAAGGCATCAAATGCTCACTTTGTTCAAAACTGCCTTGAATCCGGTGATTTCGGTAGGTTGCATCACAGTAATCCCTGAATTTGTCCATACGTCTTAATTCATTATCATCAGGTTTATGTGACTGAAACCTCACGGCATGAATTTGCGTCTGAAACGGTGTGATAAGCCGAATGAGTTTGTGAATAGAGATGTAATCGCTATCTCCAAAGTCGGTGATGAACAACACCCGGCTCAACTTTTCCAAATCGACCGTAGAATTGGCAGGGACCGCCAAAACAGGAACCTCTGCCCGTTTCATCACGTCGCTGGTAACACTCCCCAACAGTTCTTTGATAGTTTCGCCCTTACTTTTAGTGCCCATGATGATGACATCTGGCTCCATTTCTTTGCTCACTTTCAAAATCACCTCCTCTGAATACCCGAATTCGAAACGATTTTCCAACTCAATATTCTTGTCCTGAATAGAAGTCATTTTGTTGATTGCACTTTGACATAAACCTGCAAGCCGATCCCGGGCGTCAAGTTCTCTTTTCCGAACATTCTCTTCACTGTTGGGTTCAATCGGCTGTAGCCCTTCTTCAATATCTTCATATTCCGAAAAACTATGCAATAATGTCACAGTTGAAGGAAATTTTCCTGCCAGTGTCAAAGCATAAGTCAATGCGTTGACCGAATGTTCGGTAAAAGTAACCGGAACAAGGATTTTTATCATATCGGTTCGTTTATAGCAAAAGCTTTGTTCAGGTTGAAAAGTTACGAAAAATATATAAAAAAACCCGCATCCGGGGAATCAGGGATACGGGGGTTAAAAAATTAAGCAAATATGGTTTTTATATTATCAACATAGCATCTCCGTAAGTTCCGAAGCGGTACTTCTCTTTTACGGCAACTTTATATGCTTTCATTATCAAATCATAACCTCCGAATGCTGCCACCATCATCAACAGGGTGGAATAGGGCAAATGAAAGTTGGATACCATGGAATCTGCCACACTAAATTCATATGGAGGGAAAATGAACTTGTTGGTCCATCCCTCAAAGTAATTTACATGACCCTTGGTGGAAACAGAGCTTTCGATGGTACGCATCACAGTTGTGCCAACCGCACAAATACGTCTTCTTTCATCTTTGGCCTGGTTAATCATCTTTGCCGCTTCATCGGAAATAATGATTTGTTCAGAATCCATCTTATGTTTGGTGAGGTCTTCCACATCAACCGAACGGAAACTTCCAAGTCCCACATGCAAGGTAACATAGGAAAAGTCCACTCCTTTTATTTCAAAACGTTTCAACAACTCCCGACTAAAATGCATCCCGGCAGTAGGGGCGGCTACAGCACCTTCGTGCTTTGCAAAAATGGTTTGATAGCGCTCCTGATCTTCCGGCTCAACTTTTCGGTTAATAAATTTAGGCAAAGGAGTCTCCCCCAGGCTGTATAAGGTTTCTTTAAATTCTTCATGAGAACCGTCGAACAAAAAACGAAGAGTACGTCCCCGGGAGGTAGTATTGTCAATGACTTCGGCAACCAATGAATCGTTATCTCCGAAATATAGTTTGTTGCCAATACGTATTTTACGGGCCGGATCGACTAAAACATCCCACAAGCGTTGTTCTTTATTGAGCTCACGAAGCAAGAAAACTTCGATTTCGGCGCCGGTTTTCTCTTTATTACCATACAAGCGGGCAGGAAAAACTTTGGTGTTGTTAAAAACCATGACGTCTTTCTCGTCAAAGTAGTTAATGATATCTTTAAAAACTTTGTGTTCAATCTTCCCGGTATCTTTGTGCACAACCATCAGGCGTGACTCGTCACGGTTGGGTGACGGATGCAAGGCAATTAGCTCCTCAGGTAATTTGTACTTAAACTTTGACAACTTCATAATTCACTCTGTGGTTTTGTATGATTAATGACTCTGATTTTAACGCAAAAATAAGCCTATCTTATACGCAAGAATTGGCTGTTTGTTTCAAAAGCGGCCATAATTATTTTTTAATCTTCCTGCCTGGTGTTAACACCAATAAGCTGCTCATTGTTCCATCGTTCCCTTAATATATCAAATGCTTCATCAAAAGCTTCAATGCTCATCGCATCTTCGACCCTGACTTCTCCAATGGACGTTCTCCGCAATCCAGTGAGGTGGCCTCCTGATTGAAGCGCTATTCCCAGGTCTCGGGCTATGGAACGAATATAAGTTCCTTTACTGCACCTGATGTACACAGTTGCTTCAAAATTTTCGAAATTCAGCAATTTGAACTCATGAATCACCACTTTCCGCGATTTAATTTCAAACGACTCTCCATTCCGGGCCATCTGGTAGGCACGCTTCCCATCTATTTTGAGGGCGGAAAATTGCGGAGGCACCTGATCCTGCTCTCCCAGAAAATTCTGCACCGCTGCTTCAACGGCTTCACAGGTAATATGGTCTGAAGGGAACTGCATGTCCGGCTCAGTTTCCAAATCAAACGAAGGTGTGGTTGCTCCAAATTTTATGCGCGCCTCATAGCCTTTCTCACGCCCCATCAGCTGGTTAATCTTCTTGGTTGCCTTTCCGGTACAAACAATAACCAATCCGGAGGCAAGAGGGTCTAAGGTCCCGGCATGTCCAACCTTCAACTTCTTCAATTTCAGCCCATGCTGCAAACGTGATCGGATTTTTTTCACCACGTCAAAAGAAGTCCACTCCAACGGTTTGTCCATCAACAATATCTGCCCCTCCGAAAAGGAAGCAGGATGATTAAGAACAATTAAATCGGTACAAAATTCAGACAACTCCATTATTTAATTACGTAATTTCATCTAACGCCCAAGTTACCATAGAAAACCGCCGATGGCAAGTGCCCCGACAAGCGCACAATACAGTGCAAAATAGATGAGCTTTCCGCGTTTCACAATTTCAATCATCCACTGACAGGCCAGAAGTCCGCTCACGAAAGCTGCAACAAAACCGGCAAGCATGACCAGCACGCTAATTTCATTGCCAGTTGCAGCCTGAGGGACATCATTTTTTAACAAATCGAGCGTGTTTTCACCAATAATGGGTACCAACACCATCAAAAAAGAAAAACGTGCGACTTCGGTACGCCTATTTCCAATAATCAGTCCCGTGGCAATAGTCGCTCCAGACCTGGAAATACCCGGCATCACCGC
>NZ_JADQBH010000300.1 GCF_016278715.1 Marinilabilia sp.
CTGATTGAGGAATACAATATTCCTTCAGGATTGACCTCGTATGAGGCGGAGGTAGATATTCTTGTTCCCGAAGATGCGGATACCGGAGACTATCATTTTATGGTAAGACTAACAGATGCCGCGGGATGGCAGACACTGAAGGGGATTGCCATTAAGATACTCCCAAGGGAATAGAGAGCAATATTGCTGAATTACTTTTACTATTAGCACCGGCTGGATGTTTCCGTCCGGTGCTTTTACATTCTATAGAGCCATTACTCCTTCGAGGGCAGTAACGTTTTGAGTAATGATAATCACATCGTCCGGATGACTCATCATTGCCCTGCAGGTGACTGAAACATGCCGGAGACTTTTGGTGTGCTTAAAAGAGATGTCGCTTTCCTCCGGAAGCATGGAAACCACTTTGTCCACTTTCCCGTGTTGATTGGGCACAATAAATTTAAACATATAAAGTTGGGGCCATTCTTCCTCTTTCCCTAAAGCCTTTCGCAAATTTCGGTAGTCTTTCATTGCCATAATAACTCACTTTGACTGCAAAGATATCATTGGTATTTTGATATTTTTCGTTAAATTTAAGAAAATCGATTCGTTTAAATAATTCCTGCTCCAGAGGAATTCACGAATTGTCTGTTTTGAGTATTCGGGTCATTAGTAAAACCGTTTTGTGCCGAAAAGGTTGCCACTTCATGGGGCTTGGAATACTTCTTTGCTAATAATCAGGAATGGGAATTCTTCCTGTAAAAAATACAACTTTATGAAGGAAAATAATCTGTGGAAAGTAATTTACGAAGATTATATTCCCGATCACGAACCACTTCGGGAAGCCTTGTTTACTTTGGGAAATGGTTATGTGGCCACACGTGCTGCCGCCGAGGAATGCGCTGCGGGTGATGTGCATTATCCCGGAACATATTTGGCGGGTGGCTACAATCGTGCCCGCTCTGAAGTTTCAGGACGTATTGTGGAAAATGAAGATTTGGTCAACTGGCCCAACTGGCTGCCACTTTCTTTCAGGCATGATGATGGGAGCTGGTTTAAAATTGATGATGTAGAGCTTTTATATTATCGTCAGGAACTGGATATGCATGGGGGAGTTATGACGCGGAGCATGAAATTCCGGGAAAAGGACGGTAAAGAATCGACACTGATTGCCCGTCGCTTTGTGAATATGAAAAAACGCCACCTGGCTGGTATTGAGTGGACGCTGACTCCGGAAAACTGGTCAGGAAAAATTCAGATTCGTTCTGCCCTTGATGGGACCGTGATAAATAGGGGGGTTCCCCGGTACCGGGATTTAACATCTGTCCATTTGCAACCGTTGGAAATTGGTCAGTTTGAGGATGATACTGTTTATTTGCGCGTTCAGGCCAACCAGTCTAAAACCAGAATGGTTCAGGCTGCACGCACACGAATTTATAAAAATGGTGAAGCGGTTTCCGTGGAGAGTGATTTTTTTAAAAAAGTGGGGTATGTGGCCAATATTTTTACGCTGGAATGTGAGGAGAAAAGGCCTCTAACCATAGAAAAGATTGTTGCTGTTTTTTCTTCACGCGATCGGGCAATTACTGAACCCGTGCTGGAAGCCCGTGATGCCTTATCGGAAGCCGGACGTTTTTCGGAACTGCTGAAAGTGCATTCACAAGCCTGGGCAGAGTTGTGGTATCGTTGCGATATTGATATTAAAGACCGCGACCAGACACAAATGATTCTGCGTCTCCATATATTTCATATTCTTCAAACGGCTTCAATCAATACAATCGGACTGGATGTGGGAGTTCCTGCACGGGGCTGGCACGGGGAAGCTTACCGTGGTCATATCTTTTGGGATGAACTGTTCGTTTTTCCATTCCTTAATTATCAATTGCCCGAACTTGCCCGTTCCTTGTTAATGTACCGTTTTCATCGGTTGCCGGCCGCACGCAGGGCTGCAAAAACTGCGGGCTATAAAGGCGCTATGTTTCCCTGGCAGAGTGGAAGTAACGGAAGGGAGGAGAGCCAGGTGGTTCACCTGAATCCCCAGTCCGGGAAATGGGACCCCGATAATACATATCTCCAGCGCCATGTGGGAGTGGCCATTGCCTATAATATCTATCAGTATTATGAGGCCACACGGGATATCGAGTTTTTAATGGCCTATGGGGCCGAGATGATGTTTGAAATCGCCCGCTTCTGGTCGAGCATTGCTGTATTTAACGATGAACGAGGAAGGTTTGAGATTCATGGTGTTGTGGGGCCGGATGAATTTCATACAGAATATCCCGATTCAGAGATATCCGGATTGAATAATAATGCCTACACCAATGTGATGGCTGTTTGGGTTCTGCGTACAGCGCTTGATTTTGTGGATTTGCTTTCGGACACCCGGAAACGAGAGTTGTTTACCAATCTGAAAATCGACGATGATGAAATTGAAAGGTGGCAGCAGATTAGTCGGAAAATGTATGTGCCGTTTATGGAGAATGGCATTATCAGTCAGTTTGAGGGTTATGATAGCTTGAAAGAGCTTGATTTTGAGCACTACAAAGAGAAGTATGGTGATATTCAACGTTTGGATCGAATTCTGAAAGCTGAGGGTGACAGTCCCAATCGATATAAGGTGAGCAAACAGGCGGATGTATTGATGCTTTTTTATCTTTTATCGGCTGATGAAATGGAGGCGTTGTTCCGTCGTATGGGTTATCATTTTGACCGCAGCACCATTCCGGAAACGGTAAAATATTACATTGACCGCAGTTCCCATGGCTCAACCCTGAGCAGATTGGTGTTTTCCTGGGTGTTTTCACGCACCGACAGAGAAGAATCTTATCAGGTTTTTAAAGAATCCCTGAAGAGCGATTTTGAAGACATACAGGGAGGAACAACGGCCGAGGGGATTCATCTTGGCGCCATGGCGGGCACAGTGGATATGATTCAGCGCTGCTACACCGGATTGGAAATCAGAGGGGGGATTCTTTGGTTGAATCCCCGGTTGCCAAAAGAAATTAAAGGCTTTAATATGCGTATTCGTTACCGGGGGCATTGGATTTGGCTGCATTTTACCCAGCGGCGAGTTGAGGTTTCGTTTGAGTCAGGACGGTCACCTCAGATTCAGATTGGATTCATTGATAAGGTTTATGAGTTGGGAGAGGGGGATTGCAAGGAGTTTTTGCTGTAAATTCGTGTTTGGTTGTGCGATAAATGTTTGGTTTTTTTATATTAATCTTATGAAGCAAGTTGGATTTTGGAAAGTTGAAATTTTACATGAAATATGTGATTAGGTGCATTTATAGAACGTTAAAGCCAAGCAAAACGAATTAATGCACTCCTTGTTGAACAAATTTTAAATAATTTGTTGATTTGGTAGTGCATTTTGTATCTTTGAAAAAATAGATTACAAGGATATGAGAATACTATATCAGAAATTTGAAACTCTTTTGCAAAATACGACAACGGACTTTAAGCGTTATTTATACGAACAGGTCTCTTGGGAAAGCCGTATGGTCGGAATAATTGGCGCTCGTGGTGTTGGAAAAACAACGATGATTTTGCAACATATCAAAGAAAATCTAAACACCAGGAAAGCTCTCTATGTTTCAGCTGACGATATTTATTTTGGCGAAAATAAGCTCATTGATTTAGCAGACGATTTTTATAAGAATGCCGGAGAATACTTATTTATTGATGAGATTCACAAATACACAGATTGGTCTCGCGAATTAAAGAATATTTACGATTCATTCCCTACCTTAAAAATTGTATTCACAGGGTCATCAGTCCTAGACATACTTAAAGGTTCTTCAGATTTAAGTCGTCGTGCAATAATTTATAAGCTTCAAGGTCTTTCATTCCGGGAATACTTGAAATTCTTTCACAATTACGATGTAGCTGTTTATTCTCTAAGACAAATAATTGATAATGAGGTAAAACTTCCAGACTTAAAGCACCCACTCCCATTATTTAATGATTATCTTACTTACGGTTATTATCCCTTCGGTATTGAGAGTGAAATGAATATAAGATTAGGACAAATTATTATCCAAACATTGGAAACAGACATTCCTCAATATGCCAATTTAAATGTAGGAACTGGTCACAAATTAAAAAGATTATTGTCAATTATCGCTGAGAGTGTGCCTTTTAAACCTAATTTTTCTAAAATAGCTGAAATAATTAATGTGAGTCGGAATTCTTTAGACGATTATTTTTCATACATGGAAAAAGCAGGACTTATAGCCCAGTTAAGAAATGAAACAAGTGGTATTCGCGGATTAGGAAAAGTGGATAAAGTATATTTAGATAACACAAATATCATCTTTAATCTTGTAGGAGATAAATCCAACGTAGGAAATTTAAGGGAAACCTTTTTCTTCAATCAAATGCGAGTAAAAAATGAAGTGGTCTCTTCCAAAAATGCAGATTTTGTTGTTGATGGCTACACGTTTGAGGTGGGTGGAAAAAATAAGAAACAAAGCCAGATAGAAAATGACGGAAAATCATTTGTGGTAAAAGATGATATTGAATTTGGATACCTAAATGTACTCCCTCTTTGGGCTTTTGGACTAAATTATTAAGAAAAAAATGAAAATTCCAGGCGTTAACAAAGCTATGATACGCCAGCCATTGCATTCAAAGCGTATTGAGAGTTTGTACCTGAATGGGAAATGGGTTGATGATGTTGTTTATGCAATTCTTGAAAGAGAGTGGAGGCAAAGGAGTATCTCTTTGCATTAGTGAAGATGTTTACCTGACAAAAATCTCCGGTGATATTGCTTAAAGACTTTTGGCCTTATTTGAAAAGTAATGATGAAACAAAATCGTTTTAGAGTTGGCTAGTCAATGTTTTCAGATGGTTATTGATACGTATGAATTTGTTCTTTCAGGGGAATG
The DNA here is from genome assembly GCF_016278715.1 of Marinilabilia sp. Classification (GTDB taxonomy): domain Bacteria; phylum Bacteroidota; class Bacteroidia; order Bacteroidales; family Marinilabiliaceae; genus Marinilabilia. The sequence goes on from NZ_JADQBH010000300.1 coordinate 4,867, forward strand.
TCTTTCTTCTTTTTCGCAGCCGGTTGTAATCGATATAATAAAGGCACTTGATGGAAAATGTATTGGTTTGGGAATGAGACCAGATATTCCGGAAGTTCTTCCAATAGGCAGGTGTGGTATTGTCTTTTGATTCCAGTATGGCATTCTTCCATCCCAGAGAAATTTCAGAACCCGGAGCAAAGATCCATCTAACAATCAGGTCTATATTCAGGGCATTGAAATTATTATCGTGGTTTTCCGGATACTGGCTCTGGGGAATCAAGGACCCGTCTTTTGAGAGAAAATAGTACTCGTGGTTTGCAACAGCAGACCAGTAATGCCGTCCGCGTAAACGCATACTCAGAGCTTTGTTGAAAGCAAAAGCCATTTCGAGTTGGTTTTCGTACAGCCGAATGTTGCGCCTCGCAATGTAGATACTGTCTTCTGAATCGTTGCAATCGACATATCCGTAATTGTTTCTTTTAAGCGAGTATTCCAAATCATAGCTGATCTGAAGGTGTTGCCCTATTCGCCAGTCAAATCCGGTGGAGAGTATCTGCTCTGTTTCGTTGAAGCCGGGACGGAACCCTTGTTGGAAGTAAGTATAAATCTGAAAAGATTTACGGTTGTCAGAAAACATGCCAATGTTGAACCATCCACCACGGGGAAGAACCAGAAATCGATTCTTAATCCGGGCTTCGTAGTAGTCGTAATTTTTTGAAAACAGACCTCCATTTATTTCCAGTCCGTAATTGTTTTTAAAGAGGGAATAGGAATAAAAGCCCAATTCCTCTCCTACTCGCTCAAAAGGAGTCACCACCCGGTTCATTTGGTACCACATGTTGTAATGCCACTCGCGAAGAACCCAGAAAGGTTCGACAATATGATAGCTTAGCCAAAATTCAGAGTACATTTCGTTATTACGTCTGAGGTAGCCTAGATCATTGGGGTCAAAATCATCGGATATTATCCTTTGAATGGTTCCAAACTGTAGGCTGCCACTGTTTTTTGCCGCAGAGAGTTCGCCAAACCAACCGGTTTGTCGCTCTTCGTTTTTGCGGTAACTCATGCCTCCCTTGCCGCTTAATGCGTATGTTTTTCTTTTATCTCTGAACTGAAATTCCGTGGCAGTAACATTGGCCATAAAAGGGTGATTGGCCATGCTTACGTTGGTGTTTATGAAACTCAGGTAGGAATTGTTGTTGAGCGACTGATCAATTGTAGTGACATTGTAATTGGTGAATGGCTGAATCAGGATTTCCCGGGTATTGCCTGCGAGAGTATCTTCCAGGGTAGCATACGACTTAAGCGACATGGCATTTAATACCCCAACGGCCAGGCCCTTATCATTACGTCCTGAAACCTTGGTGGCGTTGGCCAGCTGAGTCTCTGATGGCCGTTCTTTTATGGTTTCATGCTCCCGGAGTGCATCATCCGCGTTGTCTGCAAATTTGGGGTTGCTGCCAATGCGTCGTGAGTAAAATATGTCTGCCCGTTGAAATAGTTCGATGCCTTCGTTAAAAAACTGGCGCTTTTCGTCGTAATAAGTTTCATAAGGAGAAAGGTTTAGTTGCTTGTCATCAGACTGTATTTGCCCAAAATCAGGAATCAGCATCATATCCAGGGTGTAGCTTTCACTTATGCCGTATTTTAAATCCAGTCCTGCTTTGTAGATGAAGTCCGGTTGGGCCGTGCTGTCCTTGTATTCCAGGTAGGTAGCCACATAGGGCGAAAACGAGAGGCGAACGGGTGGTTCAATATTCTCAATTCCGTTTAATTGTCCCTGTTGATGAATAAACCCGGCTATATTGCGGTCTATCGGACTCCAGGAGTTGTTGCTGTTGTATCGCCGGATGTTTCGAAACATATTGAGACCCCAGATATGGGCTGGCTTATTTGGAAATCTTACTGCCGAATAAGGAATACGCATTTCAACAATCCAGCCTTTGTCGGTGATTCGTGTATTGCTCTCCCATACTGCATCCCAGCTACCGTCCTCAATATCATTTTCTTTCTTGATTGCTTTGATATCCGTTTGGACGCCTGCCGGAGTTACAAAAAATCCAAAAGCAAGCTGACCTTCATTGTAGGGATCAAAATAAACTCCGAAATAATCAGACATGCCTATCCGGTCTCTTTCAGAAAGGAAATTGAATATGCTGTCGGGTGAGTTATCATGCAGCATAGCCCCCACATAAATGGCCGATTGATCGTAAAAGAACCAGACTTCTGATTTTTGAAATGAAGGCTCACCGTTGTGCGGTGCCAACTGCCGGAAATCGGTGGCAGGGGAGATTTGGTTGTAAAAGGGTTCATCCAGAACGGCATCAATGGTCAACGGTTCTGAAACAGACAAAGCTTCCACCTCTTTTGGGGCCTGGGCCCAAAGGGAGCTGGATATGAAGAGTAGAACCGGGATGAGTGGCAGACCTTTCATAAACGAGTTCGAGTGGTTGAATTGCTTTTAACCAGGCTGTTAAATTAGAAAAAAAAAGGATAAGTTAAGGTTTTTGGTAAGTATTCTGTTTTGATATAAAATATCTATATATTTGCATCTGTATATTCAAGAAAGAACTTATGCAGTTTAAGAAATTAGAATTAGAAGGGGAAAAAGGCATAAAAGGCCTTTTGAAATCGAAGCATTTTAAAACATCACTCATCAGTATTGCTTTGGGTGCTTCTGCCGGGTTTGGATACTATTACTTTACCGGAGGGCAATCGCTGGATACCATGACCTTCAACGAAATTGTTAAACATGTAGTATTGGGAGGATTCTTTGGTTTTTTTGTGACCAATAGTCCCTGTGCCAGAGGCAGATGTTGATTTCTTGTGGAATGACGGTTTTACTTTAATAGAATATTGATTATTAGAACCCAAAGGCTTATTTGCTTCAATCTCTTTTTATTATCAAATGTGGGTTTGAAGTTTTGTCCTTATTCCGGTTCTCCAAAAAGTCTCACTTTGTCGCCTTCGCCTTCTGCTTTGATGGCCCGAACGGTTTGAAAGGTGTTTTTTACCAGTCCATTGGCTTTGAGGCGGAAAGGAATGTAGTGGTCGCCGTACCCGGTAGCGAACCCGTTTTTGTCAATTTTTTCGATAAGTACCCGCTCTTTCCGGCCGATAAACTTCATGTAATAGTTTTTCTGATTCTCTTCTGACAGTTCTCTGGTAGCTGCCGAGCGTAAGGTTTTGATTTTTTCCGGCACTTGATTTTCCATCCGCTCTGCACGGGTTCCTTGGCGAACAGAGTATTTGAAGGTGTGGACATGACTAAACTGAAAGCGTTTTACGGCGTCCAGGCTTGCTTGGAAATCCTCATCGGTTTCACCGGGAAAGCCCACAATCATGTCGGTTGTAAAGTTAAAATCGGGGCGTACTTTTCTGAAGCGTTTGAGGATGGAAGCAAATTTTTTAAGGCTGTACATCCGGCGCATACGCAACAAAACGTTATCTGAGCCGCTTTGCAGGCAAAGATGCAGGTGGGGCGCCAGTTTTGGGTGTTTGAAGAGGTTGTAGAACCGTTCGCCAAAACCATCGGGCTCCAGCGATGAGATACGTACCCTGAAATCACCCGAAATATCAAGAATGGCTTCCACTACATCTTCAAAGGTTTTGTCTTCCCAACGGTATCGCCCGATGTTTACCCCGGTTATTACCAGCTCTCTGAATCCGTTGTTGAGGGTTTGTTTTACATTTTCCAGGATTTGAGGCAGGGGGCGACTGAGAGCCCGACCTCTCACCGTCGGAATAATGCAAAAGGTGCAGAAGTTATCGCATCCGTCCTGTATTTTTATGGCACTTCGTGTATGCAGGCTTTTGTCAACGGCACTATACCGGAATACATCCCCATTGGTGTCCGTCGGGTGAATGATTTCGCCTCTCAAGTGAGCGTCCACCAGGTCACGAATATTTCCTTTCCGGTTGTTTTCTACCACGTAAGTAATTTTCCGGTCACTTTCCAGTTGTTGCTTGTGGTTGTTGGCCATGCATCCGGTTACCACAACCACAGCTCCTTTGTTGTTTCGGGCTGCCTGATTGATGAGGTTACGTGATTTCTGGTCGCTCTGGTTGGTCACTGTACAGGTATTCACCACCACGATATCAGCTTTGTCTTTAAAATCGACAATCTGATACCCTGCCTGATCAAATTGTGTGGCGAGGGCATCGGTCTCATACTGGTTCAGGCGGCACCCTAAAGTTTTAAATGCCACTTTGCGACCGGCGCCGGGCGAAAGTGTTATTAATTGAGGATTATTTGCTGAGATGACAGAATCCATTTGTGATTTTATTAGTTGATTGTTGTATTACGGTGGCTTACACTTCCCTGGCGGTAAAAACTTCTGAAACCTCGCCGCTGAGCGACATGTCTGCTGCAGAGGTGATTTCTGCATCTACAATTTGACCCATCAGTTCGGGGGCATACCGATCGAGGCGTACAGTAATTTTGCCTTCGGTAAGTCCGTTGCTGAAGCCCGTTTTCCGGTCCTGCCCGTTGACCAGCACCCCCAGAGTTTTACCAATAAGGCCCTTGTTGTAAACACTGGTGTGTTGTTTCATGGTTTCCGATAGCTTGTGAAGTCGTTCTTTCTTGATTTCCTGATCCACATCATCGTCCCAACGATAGCTGGCAGCTCCCGGGCGTGGCGAATACATAGCGATAAAAGCCATGTTGAATCTGAATTCGTCAACAGCAGTCACTGTGTTTTGAAAGGCTTTTTCGTCCTCACCGGAAAATCCGACAATGATATCGGTAAAGAGTGTGGCCTGAGGAATCAGTTCACGAATGTCTTTCACGATCTGCCGGTATTTCTTCATCGAGTGCTTGCGGTTCATTTTTATCAGCACTTTATCGTCGCCACTTTGCATGGGCAGATGGATTTGTTTGGCCAGGCAGGGGTATTGTGCAATGACTTCAATGACTTCCCGGTTCATGTCCTGGGGATGCGGAGAAGTAAAATAGACCCAGAATTCTTTTCCGGAAGCGTTCCCTAATTCTCCTATTTCACGGAGTAGACCAGCAAAGGAGATTTCTGCTCCTTTTTTATCCAGTCCGTAAGAATTGACATTTTGCCCCAGCAAGGTGATAGACTTATACCCCTGATTAACAAGCGAACGAACTTCCTCAACGATTTCGGCTGACGAACGTGACACTTCCCGCCCACGGGTATAGGGAACTGCACAAAAAGTGCAGAACTTGTCACAGCCGTTCTGGATGGGAACAAATGCCTCAAAAGAAGAATGGTATTTGGGCTTGATGCCCCAGAGTCCAATAATGTTTTCATTTCGTGGTGTCCGGAGTTCCGGAAGACGGATTGATGCCTCGTTAACGATCCCATAATTGCGAATCATATCGGGCAACTGCGGTAATTCGCTCATGGCAAAAATGAGGTCGAACTGCTTCAGGAGTTTTTCCTTATCAGTGGGGAGAATGCAGCCCGATATAAAGGTGATGAGGTTACGTCTGTTTTTCCACCGATTCCATTGGGCTATTTTGTTATAGACCTTGTCGATGGGCTTCTGACGAACCGAGCAGGCCAGCATCCCCAGCAGGTTGGCTTCTTCTTCGTTGTCGGTTCGCTCGTAGCCCATTTTCTCCAGCACAGAACTTACACGCTCACTGTCGGCAATGTTCATCTGGCATCCCAGTGTTATCAGGTGGTATTTCATCTTTTTGATTTCCGTTGTTTATTACAATACTCTGTTAAACTTTCACAAACAGTTGATAATTAATCCATTACAAAACCAGGCATGCAGGGCACAACTCACTCATAATAAAAACTTTGCGTCATTGCGTCTCTGCGTTTAAGCTTTTTTTAACGGACTATTGTTATTAATGAGCGCAAAGATAATCAAAAAGGATAAACAGATAAATAAATCCTTTAATAGGAAGATCATCCTCCCTTTTGGCTTTAACAATCAAGAGTGGTCGGAGACCCTTATTTTTTTTGAATAGAGATTGCTTCGCTATGTTCGCAATGTTCCGTCATTTCCAACGTCGTGATGCAATCTCAATTTTTTAATCGGACACCAATGTTTTACAAGAGCCAATCATTTTAATTGATATCGTAGTGACGCAACCTGAGTTCATTTTTGGAATAACATTGAATAAAGGAGTATCAGATTTTATACAATAGTCTGGTTTTACAATTTACCTTATGAGGTTAATTTATTAACTTCGTGCAAGTGATAAAAACGGCTCCGTCCATGAGAAATACTTCCGAATATAAAAAATCCGAGAAACGATTCAGTTTTGTGCAGAGAGTTAGTTTTGGTCTTTTGGCTATAATCTTGTTTGTTTATGGACTTATTGCCGTCCGCAATTTTTTGTGGCCTATTGCCTTCGGTTTTTTGCTGTCCTATTTGTTTTTTCCGATAGTCAACTGGCTGGAGAAACGGAGGATTCCCAGAATCCTGGCTAATTTCATAGCGATTATTCTTGGTTTGGGTGTTTTATTTAGTGTGGGTTTATATGGGTATAGCAAGATTACTCCTATTGCCGGGGATTTACCTCAATTGGCCGAAAACGGTCTTCGTAATTTGGCAGATTCTCTTTCCGGAATCAGTGAAAAATTTGGTTTTGATAAGGAAGAAACCCGCAATTTGATTAAGGAGCAGGCAGGAAATCTATTGGCTTCGGGTGGACAGTATATTCAGGGTATTTTTAATGCCACCACCAGTACCATTGTCAGCTTCGGACTGTTGCCTGTTTATATATTTCTTTTCCTGTATTATCGTACAAAGTTTGCCTATTTCCTGATGATGATTTTCGGCAGGGAGAACCGGCCGGAAGTGGTTAATGTTTTGAGGGAAGTTTCCAGGGTTTTCGGGCGATATATGGCAGGTGTCATGGCGGTGGTTTTTATTTTGTGTATTCTTAATTCTACAGGTCTGATGATTGTAGGTATTCGTTACCCGATTGCTCTGGGAATCATTTCAGCGCTCTTCAATTTCATTCCTTATTTCGGCACCCTGCTGGGAGGTATTCTGCCATTTATGTTTGCTCTTTTGGGCCAGAACAATCCGACCATGGCTTTTCATGTGTTGATTCTTTTCATCATCATTCAGTTTATTGAAAACAATATTCTGACGCCCAATATAGTGGGCGGAAATGTTCGGGTAAATCCGTTTTTTATTATTACCGGTCTGGTGGCAGCCAGTCTTATCTGGGGGATTCCCGGCATGTTACTTATTGTTCCTTTCCTGGCCATTGCACGAATTGTTTTTTCTCATGTAGAGGCTATGAAGCCCTATGCGTTTTTGTTGGGCGACCAGGGAACTGCCAAACATTCTATCTCCATTAAAAATATCCGGAATAGGATGAGACACATTTTTAGAAAATAATTATATCACACTTTATTTATTTTCTTTTTTATTGGGCGATTACTTTCTTTGCACGTTGTTGTGAAGGATGTGAGACAATCTTTGAAAATTATCGGTCTCAACCTTAATCTTAAAATCTATGGCACAAAGGGAAAAACGACAAAAGAGTAAAGGCTCTGCAGGAAACAATCGGAAGTCAGGGGAGGATTTTCTGGAACAAAATGCTCACAAGCCCGGGGTGACAGAAACCGAAAGTGGTCTTCAATTTCTCATTGTTGAAGAGTTAGAAGGCGAAAAGCCGGACGAATGGAGTACCGTGGAGATTCATCAAAGGGCTCTATTGCTCAATGGTACCCTTTTGGAAGATACTTACCGGGCCAATCAGACATCCATAGTTCCCCTGAATGAATTGATTGAGGGATTGCAGGAAGGATTACAAATGATGTCAGTGGGCAGTCGGTTCAAATTCTGGGTTCCGTCGGAGTTGGCATGGGGCCGTAAAGGAACCGGAAATAAGATTCCTCCCAATGCCGTTTTGTATTTTGATATACGGTTGGTGGGTATTTCTTAGTCACTTCCCGAATTATTCCTAAATTTGCAGCCGAATTTAAACAATGCATCGACAATGGCTCAGAAACCATCAATACCTAAAGGAACACGCGATTTTACGCCCGACGAAATGGTGCGGCGCAACTATATCTTCGATTCAATAAAGGAAGTTTTTCAGCGGTATGGCTATATGCCCATCGAAACACCGGCCATGGAAAACCTTGATACGCTCCTGGGAAAATATGGCGACGAAGGGGATAAATTACTTTTTAAAATCCTCAATTCGGGAGATTTTCTGAATAAGGCTGATGATGGCTTGCTGGCTCAAAAGGATTCGAACCGGCTAACCGGGCAGATTAGTGAAAAGGGATTGCGTTACGATCTTACCGTGCCCTTTGCGCGTTTTGTGGTGCAGCATCAGAATGAGCTTTCTTTCCCCTTTAAACGTTACCAGATTCAGCCGGTTTGGCGGGCCGACCGTCCCCAGAAAGGACGTTACCGTGAGTTTTTCCAATGCGATGTGGATGTGATAGGCAGTGATAGCCTTTTTAATGAGGTGGAGTTGATCCAGATTGTGGATGAGGTGTTCCGAAACCTGGGGATTCGTGTGGTTATCAAACTCAACAACCGAAAAGTACTGGCGGGCATTGCCGAAATTATCGGCGAGGCCTCGCGTTTGACAGACATCACCGTGGCCATCGATAAACTGGAAAAAATAGGTCTGGAGAAGGTAAATGTCGAATTGTCCGAAAAGGGTTTGACTGATGATGCGATTGCGAAACTTCAGCCCATCCTTTCACTCAGCGGTTCCAACAGCGGGAAACTCGACCAGCTGGCCCACATTTTTGCTTCGTCGGAGTTGGGAACAAAAGGGGTGGAAGAGCTCCGGGAAGTGCTAACCATTGTGGAGAGTCTTGATGTGGAAACAGGTGTGGAGCTCGATCTCACCCTGGCACGTGGACTCAACTATTATACCGGAGCCATTTTTGAGGTAAAAGCGCTCGATATGCAGATTGGCAGCATTACCGGTGGTGGACGCTATGATGACCTGACCGGGATTTTTGGTCTTAAAAATGTTTCCGGAGTGGGAATCTCCTTTGGTGCAGACCGTATTTTTGATGTGATGAACCAGCTGGAGCTTTATCCTCCTGAAGTCACCACTACTACACAGCTGATGTTTGTGAATTTTGGACCAAAAGAAGGGGCACATTGCCTGAAAATTGCTTCTCAGCTTCGTAAAGAAGGACTGAAAGTGGAAGTTTACCCCGACAGTGCCAAAATGAAAAAGCAGATGACTTACGCCAATAAGAAGAACATCGCTTTCGTCGCATTGGTAGGCGAAGAAGAGATGAATGCTGGAACTGTTACACTCAAGAATATGGAATCGGGTGAGCAAAGTGCCATGAAAGTTGAAGATATCATCAGGACTTTTACAGAGTAGCAAACTCCGGTTCAGCACAAATATAAAAAACGATTTTAAAAGGGCGCGGCCGTTGGTTCGCGCCCTTTTCTTTCCCCTGCAATGACAGTTTTCTGCGGGTGGTGAAACAGAACAGCCTCTGATAACCAGTGTTTTGATGAATCAGAATTGGTTCTACTTCCATTTGCGCGTGGCGCAGCCCCCTCCAACCTTCAAAATCCTGCAACGTCCCGTTCATTGCGAGTGGCTACCTCAAAAATTTTGAGGCATAATGTATTTATGACAGAATTGGCTCTTCCCCGCTGGGGCAAACTAGAATAACCCCGCGATTTTATTAGGTCGGGGTAAGCTTTGATTTTTGCCAGTTACAAAAATCTTCCATGCGGGCTCAGTAAAGCAATCTCAATTGTTTACCTGGATACCTGTGTTTTGAGATGATGAGTTCCCTGGAAGGAGTCTGTCTTTTTGGAAATAAAAACCAAAAAGCTGGTTTTACAGTGCACCAATACTTAAAACCCAAATGATTGCTCTATTTCGGATACTGTTGATTGTTTTTTTCTATATTTAACTTACAAAGTCAACAAATTATTTAATTCAACATAAACCTGTTTGAAAAACATGTCCGCTTCGGATGGGCCTTACTTTTTTTTCCTGTAAGAATGGGAGTAAAAGTGAAATAGTGCTTTACTGATAATTTTTGTCATGCATTGTAAATTACGGCAGTATAACTAATAAAAAACAAGATGAATGATTTTCTTATAGCAATAATAATCGGACTTGCAGCTGGATTGATAGATGTAACTCCAATGATAATCATGAAACTTGAGAAAAAAGCTAATATTTCTGCTTTCATACATTATTTCGTGCTTGGATTAATAATTCCATTTGTAAATTGGGGAATAGAATTTTGGATAAAAGGGATGGTTATTGCTTTTATCACAGCCATTCCGATTATGATAATTGTATACCCGAAAGACAAAAAAGCGATAATCCCAATGATTGTTTTTTCATTGATACTTGGTGCAGGAATTGGCATAGCAGGAGCAAAATTTATAGGATAAATGAGTGAATTGATAAGTGATATTAAAAACGGACGAATTCTCAAAAAGAATGGAAGCTGGATGTACTGTGATAAATGTAATAAGACTGTTGGATATTTATGTTATTCAACTTATCAGGATTTTCAGTTTGATTTCGTATGCAAATGTGGAAATAAAGGTTCATTCAGATTGTCTTATAAAGCAGCCGAAAAAATTCTGCAATCAAACAAGGAGCTAAAATTAAATAAAAACAGACTTTGCTGTTCAAATGACAATTCTCCTTTGTTTACTATTGTGGATAAAAACATTGAGAAAGTAAATTACTCGATAATATGTAAAAAATGCCTGACACATTATGATAGCAAATCTTAAATATCAAGGACTTATTGCCCCTTGTGGTATGAATTGTGGTCTTTGTATTGGCCATCTTCGGGAAAAGAGACCATGCGGAGGGTGTTTTAAAAAGGATGATGAGAATAAACCAAAGGTATGTAGAAGTTGTGTAATTGTTAATTGTGATTTATTGTCAGAAACCAAATCAGGATTTTGTTTTGACTGTGAGAAATATCCATGTACCAGATTAAAAAATCTTGATAAAAGGTATCGGACAAATTACGGGATGAGCATGATTGAAAACCTGGCATTTATTAAAAATCAGGGACTCGAAAAATTTGTGAAAAATGAGGAAGAAAAATGGAAATGTAAGACATGTGGTTCGGGGTTGAGCGTTCATCGGGGGTTTTGTCTAAATTGTAAAACTGAAACCGGATTAAAAACTTGCATAAAAGGATAACATGAGTTTGTTTCAAAAATCCGTAGAGAAAAAATATTTAAACAAGTATGATACTGTTCTGCTTGACAAAATATACAAGTTGTTTTAAGACTGTTTTGTAGATCCTTTAACTCAGGAGTATATCAGAAATTCAAAAGAGGAGCAATTTCAGGAAGGATTTTTACGGGGACTTTTCGTTTCAATTTTTTGTGAACGCTCAACCCGCATCCTAATTTCCTTATGCCAT
>NZ_JADQBH010000107.1 GCF_016278715.1 Marinilabilia sp.
CTTACCGACAAAGCCTATTTTGTTAAACAAATGGATTCGGAAACCAACAAAATTATAGTTTCCAAATCAGCCCCACTTTCAACTTCAACACTTCTGCTTTCAGATTTTCACCTCACCCCTGCTTTATCATCCAACCAAAAATATCGGGTGGATATCCGGGTGCGTGGAATCGACAAAGTTCCCTCCCTGCCAGGGGCCATCACCATTTGTGAAAACGGGCTGAAAGTAGATTTCGATGAAGAGGCCTGGGCCATAACGCCCGGCCAAAGCATCGTTTTTTACATGAAAGACAAAGTCATTGGAGGAAGCATCATTAAATCCTGAATTCCAGAATATTTTTGGTTTTCGAAGTCACTTTATAGCGATCATCAATTCTGTGTCCAACCACCCAAACAACATCTTCACCCGACAAAAGCAGCCAAACCTTCTCCTTTTCAATTCGGGAAAGTTTCTCATCCACAAAGAAATCACTCAGTTTCTTGAACTGTACCATTCCCAAAGGACGAAACAGATCACCCCTCTCCCAATGACGAAGTTGAAGCGGAAAATCAACACAATCAGCATCAAGATGCACGCACCGGGGATCGCGTGAAAATATAAAACTCTCATCTATTTCGTATTGCTTTATTCTCACCTTCAGGGGCCCGGTCACTTCATCCTGACCATTTTCAATATAAATCACCTCCTCTTCATGGTCCTCAAGCGGAACCAAAATCAGATTGTACCTGTCCCTCACCAGCCTGTACCTATGTGAGAAAAACTGTTTGCCAGGGATTCCATCGAAACTCTCTATGATTTCGGAAATGGTTGCACCTTTAAAGCCATAAGGTCTTAAGATTTCAAAAAGAACCGACTCCCTTTGCGGGAGGTCATTGATTAACCTGATTGGGATCAACAGATGTTCTCCTTCGCGCGCCAATATCTGATCTTTAATTTCATCCACCCTGTTTTGAAAAACCTGCCACACATCATCAATGTTGGAGAAATTCCTCATCATTGTTGAAAAAAACGAAGGATTGAGCATTTCCATTACCGGCAATACATTGTGTCTTATATTGTTCCTCTGAAAAGCAGTATCAAAATTAGAGGTATCTGTTCTATACGGTATTCCGTTTTGATGACAATAAGTTTCAATCTCTTTTCGCCGAAAAGCAAGAAGGGGCCTGATTAATGCATTGTGACACTCACGCATCCCCCGAAGACCACGAACACCGGTGCCCCTTGCCAGGTTCAGAAAAAATGTTTCAATCATATCGTCACCATGATGCCCGGTGACAAGCCACAAAAAATTCTCCTTCTCAACCAGATGCCAAAACCATTGATATCTAAGGTTCCGTGCTGCCATCTCAATAGAAATTCCTTTTTTTTCAGCTTCTTCCCTGGTATTAAAATGTTTTACATGAAGAGGAATGTTTCTTCCCAGACAATAATCCACTACAAAACGTTCATCCTCATCTGATTCCTCATCCCGCAAATGAAAATTGCAGTGCGCTGCCGCACAGTTGTAGCCTAAAGTCGAAAGAGCATGCAGCAGGGTCATAGAATCAGCACCCCCACTCAGTGCAACCAGAATCCGATCTGATGGCATAACCTGATACTTCTCTAGTATTTTATCAACTCCTGAAGGAATCATACTCAACATTTTTATTAAAGAGTTTCCGCAGTCTTTCTGCTTTCAAAAGGCATTCTTCATATTCCTCATGCGGATTGCAAACATCCGTTATGGCACTACCAACTGTATAAGAAAGATGACCAGAATTCTGATTAAACAAAAAACTACGGATGACTACATTAAAATCGTAATCCAACTCGGGAGTAACATACCCGACTGCGCCAGAATAAAGACTTCGGCTCGACTTTTCATATTTTTCGATGAGTTCCATCGCCCTTATTTTTGGCGCCCCCGTCATGGACCCCATGGGGAAGCTGCATCTTACAGGATCTAACCAGTTGGCATCAGTGTGAATCTGGGCAGAGATGGTGGAGATCATCTGATAAACCCCCGGAAAAGGAAAAACAGAACAAAGGTCCTCCACTTTCACTGTTCCGCGTGCCGCTACACGTGACAAATCGTTACGGACCAAATCGGCAATCATAATGTTCTCGGCCCGTTCTTTATCTGAATCTGCCAGACTTTTCATTACCTGGTAATCATCATAAATATCTGAATTCCTGCGTGCTGTACCTTTCATGGGCTGAGAAATAAGCCGGGCACCTCTTTTTCTCAAGTAACGTTCAGGTGAAGCTCCCATCAGAAAAGCATCTTGATGACGCAGCAAAACGGCAAATGGCATTGGAGCCACCTCCAAAAGATCAGAAAAAACAAGAGCAGGATCAAGGCCAATATGTTTGGCGAAAAAGTCTATACAATAATTGATTTCATAAACATCCCCTTTTCGAATGTGCCATATCAATTTCTCAACCGTGCGCAGATATTCCGATTCTGAAACATTGGACTGAAAATTAACTTCAGGAAGTTCGGGATTTTCCGGCATTTCTTTTTGCCGAATTTTTTCGACAAACATTTCTGCATCCTTGTAGGTGTCACAATTGGTCTGATAGCCCACAGACCAGGTGTCATTTATTTTTCGGATCAAAAAACGTGGCTGAAAAAAACTAAATTTTTTAAATCCCACAGAATCCTGGTTCCCGGATGACAAGAAAGACTCAAAATCGTTTTTCAAATCATAAGAGAAGTACCCCAGCAACCAATCATCCAAAGATGCGGCAGAGGCAGATAATCCCGAAATATCCTCATCGAAAACATTCAGAGCTCCAAAACCGGCCAGAAGCTCAAACTCATGATATTGATGTGCATGACCGTTGTAAAATGGATACTTATCCGTCAACACCGCAACATGCTCATAATCACTAACCAACTGGTATAGTCGCTTTTCAAACCTGACTGAATATTCTCCGGGTGAAAAAGAAAACCATTTACGCATGGGTGCAAATTTAACCGTAAAATTCTCTATTCCAAAAGACAAAAAAAGAGACTACCCAAACGAGCAGCCTCTTTAAAAGCTATAATCCAAAAAATCAAATGGTAAAAAAAATCTTTCGGAAACAAGATTAAAATAATCCCTATTTTTTCCCTAAATAGTTTGCAATACCTTCCTGAGTGGCTTGAAGCGCTTCATCACCTTTGTGCCAGTTAGCCGGGCAAACCTCTCCGTTTTCTTCAAAGAATTGCAGAGCATCAACCATTCTCAACACTTCATCGACATTACGCCCCAGTGGCATATCATTTACAACCTGATGACGAACAACACCTTCCTTATCAATCAGGAAGAGACCACGATACGCCTGAGGATTGCCATTAAAAACAGCCTTGCCGGTTTCATCATAATCCCACTCACCGGCCAACACATCATAGTTTTCTGAAATAGTCATGGCACTGTCGGCCACTAAAGGAAACTTGACTCCTTTGATTCCGCCATCGTTTTTTTCAGTCTGTAACCACTTCCAGTGACTAAACTGCTGATCGGTTGACGCTCCTACCACGGCAACATTACGTTTTTCAAATTCTGCCAGTTTCTCCTGCATGGCAACAATTTCTGTTGGACATACAAAAGTAAAGTCGGCAGGATAAAAGAAAAACACAACATATTGTTTTCCTTCGTACTGTTTAAGTGAAAAATTTTCAACAATTTCCCCTCCGTTCACCACTGCCGGAGCTAAAAATTCAGGTGCTTTTTTTCCTACTAATACAGACATAGTTTAAGTTTTTATTTGTTTACAATTTAATTTATCAATATTCCGTTAAGCCCTTGCAAATATCTTATAATTAATTCATTACTAAGCCAGGCAAGCAAACCACAATTCACTCTTAATATAAACTTTGCGTCATTGCGTCTCTGCATTTAAGCTTTTTTATCGGACTATTGTTTCTCTATTATTTTATTTAACAAAGTTAAGAAAGAGAAGTTTACTCCAAATTAATTCGGTACTTTTTTACCCTATTAAATATTTATACCTTATCGACAGAACTTATAACGATAGTATCCTTGTCGAAAAGTTGAACGATGTAGCTCTATACTCTAAATCGAAACGGGAAGGGACGATTTTTATGTGACACCCTCCGGAGATCGATTCATTTGCCCAGCTCAATCACTTCCAGGTTCTTTATCTCCCCCTTATCAATGGCAAAACGAACAGCAGTTCTGACCTGATGAAAACCCGACTTACCAGCAGCTCCGGGATTAATGTGCAAGCAATTCAAATTCTTATCGAACATTACCTTCAGTATGTGACTATGTCCTGAAATAAACAACCCGGGAAGGTACTTAAATAAATCCTGCTTTATCCGGGGTGAGTATTTTCCCGGATAACCGCCAATATGTGTCATCCAGACTTTTAGTCCCTCACATTGAAACCGTTGATCTTCAGTAGTTCGATTGCGAATATTCCAATCATCAATATTACCGTAAACTGCACGATACGGCTTAAAGATTTCGAGGTCGTTAAGAACATCCTCGTTACCGATATCTCCGGCATGCCAGATTTCATCAACCCCTTTAAATAATTCAAAAAATCGTGGATCCAAAAATCCATGTGTATCAGATAGCAAACCTATTTTTATCACACCTATTAATTTTATTATCAACATTTTATCGGCACATCCGCAAAAAAATAACCATAAAAAAAAAAATTATACAAAAGTATAAAAAGCATTTAATAGTCTAATTTTTCTAAATCGGCTATGCCCTTTCAAGAAAAAATTCTTTAATTTGATATTTGGTAATGTATTACCGAATATCAAATTTTTTTCGGACATACATATGAAAAACAGTAGCAGAGATTAATAAAAATTCATTGATCGCTTAGAGAAACAATTTTAAAAAACAAAAAATCACCAATGGCAAAAGCAAAATTCTCAATTACCGGGAAAAATGAAAACCCCACAAAATTCGTTGCCAAAGCACGTAATTTTGAAATAGTTATTGATGAACCGGAAAATCTTGGAGGCACCAATGACGGCCCCAATCCGGTTGAATATATTTTAGCCGGATATGCCGGCTGTATTAATGTAATGGGACACATCATCGCTAAGGAACAGGGCATTGACCTCAAAGGACTGGAGATTAATCTGGATGGTGACCTTGATCCCGACAAATTGTTCGGCAAACCAACAGATGCAAGAGCCGGATATCAGGAAATCAGACTTCAGGTAAAGCCTGACACATCGGCAAGTCCCGAGCAACTGAAAAAATGGATTGATGAAGTGGAGGCTCGTTGTCCTGTAAATGACAACCTGACCAACACCACCCCTATTAAAGTTGAAGTGGTTTAAAGAACTGCAGGGCACACGGTAATACAATTCACCGTGTGCTCATTTTTCAGCTAATTAAGAACCTCCGGCCGGTTTAACTTAAACCTGATACGCAATACTCCTGCTTCATACGAGGTTGAAACGAAAACAAACTCTCCCACTTCAGAAGTATTTTTCACGTGAGCTCCAATACAGGGGCATACATCATAATCTCCGATGGTCACAATTCGGATTTCATCCTCAGCCTCTTCCGGTAATTTTTTCAGATTGTAATTCTTCTCAGCAACCTCCTTCGAAAGCCAATGCTCTTCAACAGGTAAATGCCGTTTCAACTGTTCGTTTACTTGTCTTTCAATGTTCTTCTCTTCATCGTGTGTAAGTGACCTGTCAAAAATATAATCGCATTTAGATTTTTTTCGCTCCAGATGACTACTGAAAGCTCTCTCTATTCCAAACACACGAACCATGGTCTGATTCAGAATATGCTCGGCTGTATGCATCTGTGGGTCGTACTTTTTCATGCTATCACCCCCGATCCGGTAAGTTCAGCATCTTGGTACCATGCAGCAAACTGGCCTGCAGTAATTCCCCGCTGTGCTTCATCGAAAACAATGAACATTCCGTTCTCTCTCTTAATCAGCACACCATCCTGTAGCGGTTGACGATACCGGATACGAACTTTCAGCCGCCGGGACTCTCCATCTTTCAAAGCCAGATCAGGACGAATCCAGTGAACTTCCTCATTATTGATCTTTAATACTTTTCGAAACAACCCCGGATGCTCCTTTCCCATTCCTACGAACACCTGATTGAAATCGACATTGATGCCAAGGACAAAAAGAGGTTCCTGAAAACCACCAATATCAAGACCTTTTCGCTGGCCAATAGTATAAAAATGTGCACCGTTATGTTCACCTATTCTCTCTCCATATCGCGGATGAAAGGGATAAGCAACTGAGAGCTCCTCAAGCACTTCATTGTCGGCCTCTTCATCTGCCTTTGCCCATTCCCGCTGAAAAAGCTCACAATCGGGGGGAATAATAAACACTCTACCCTTTTTTGCCTCAAGCTTTTGCTGCAGAAAAACAGGCAAATCAACCTTTCCTACAAAACAAATACCCTGAGAATCTTTTTTATGAGCAGTAATCAGTTTAAGTTCACCAGCCACTTTTCGCACCTCAGGTTTTACCATCTCCCCAATTGGGAAAAGTGCCTTGGACAACTGCTTCTGGTTGAGCTGGCAAAGGAAGTAACTTTGGTCTTTATTTCCATCAGATCCTGCAAGAAGCCTGTGCATCTCCCCGTTTTCGGTCTGAATGGTCTCTTTCCTGCAGTAGTGCCCGGTTGCCACGAATTCAGCACCCAATTCGAATGCTTTATCCATAAAAACATCAAACTTGATCTCCCTGTTGCAAAGCACATCCGGGTTTGGTGTACGTCCCTTTTCGTATTCCGAAAACATATAATCCACCACTCTGGCCCGGTATTCTTTGCTCAGATCAACAAAATGAAATGGAATATTCAGTTTACGGGCAACAGCCTCCGCATCGAATTTGTCATCAAGCCAGGGACAATCAGCTTCAAGCACCCCGGTGGTATCGTGCCAGTTCTTCATAAAAAGTCCAATGACTTCGTATCCCTGATCCTGCAAAACACGAGCCGCCACACTGGAGTCAACACCTCCCGAAAGACCAACTACTACACGCTTCTTTTGATTTATCATTCATCTTAATTTTGAACTGCAAATTTAATGGTTTTGTTCCGATTAACAGCACAAACAAAAAACGGGATCCTTTAGAAAAGAATCTCGTTTCAACCAATTGTAAACAAACAAAATCATTAATGGCTGCACTGGTTAGCCCCCACAACCAATTTATCAGAAACAAAATCATTAATCAGTTCTAACGGTTGTTTCTCCGAAACACCGATAACAGGTTGTACTCCAAACTGCACAAACAGATCAACCGCTTTTTGTCCGATTCCACCAACCAATACAACATTAACCCCTTCCTGACTTAACCAACGGGGAATTACCCCTGGTTCGTGCGGTGGAGGAGAAACCTCTTTGGTTTGTTTAATCTCTCCATCGACCACATCTGCAATAAAAAAAAACTGACAATGCCCAAAATGAGCACTCAAAAGTCCGTTAACAACTGGAATTGCGATTCTTTGTTCCATATTCTACTCTTAATTATTAAAAATCAAAAAAACAACC
Organism: Marinilabilia sp.; assembly: GCF_016278715.1. Lineage (GTDB taxonomy): Bacteria > Bacteroidota > Bacteroidia > Bacteroidales > Marinilabiliaceae > Marinilabilia. Next base: position 7,488 of record NZ_JADQBH010000107.1, read on the forward strand.
GGCCGAATTCAACCAAAACGCTATGAAATAAATGAAAAACGGCCGGCTGATATCAATCATTAAGCAAGCACTGAAATTCTTTTTTTTTCAGGAATTACCGCGGCCTTTCATTCCACTACCGCGTCCACGACCATTATTTCCCAATCCAGTCCGACGACCTAAACCACGCCGATCTTCATCATTGGTAAATCCGGGGTTGTTATTTCCACTGCAAAAACCTTTGCTTCTTCCGGTACGTGCTCCTTTTCCCACGGGTCCGGTTTTGTCTCCTCCTGGCATAATTTGTTTTTTAATGGTTAATTACTACTTCCACACAAAGTGAACAAATGTTCACTTAAAAAGCAAATTTTTTTGAAGTTTTATTCAAAAGAATGTATTAATTCCGGCAAGGAAAGTCTGGTAACTTTATTTTTTTCATTTAATGCAGTCATTACAAAAACAGCTTTTGCAGCGAGGTGGCGCTCGGAGGAATAAAGAGGTTCACTGAAAATTTGAACCTCCACTTCCAGCTTAACAGAACCCGCTTTTTTTACATTGGCAACCACTTCTACAATAGAATTCTCTTTTACCGGACAAATAAACTCCAGATTCTCAACTTTCGCAGTAAACATGCGCTGCCTGGTAGCTCGTGTAGCACAAATAAAAGTTACCTCATCCATCCACTTCATGAGTTCTCCACCAAAGAGGGTTTCATTGGCATTTAATGTACCCGGGAAAACAACCTTTGATTGTCGCGTTTCAGCTCCCCGAAAAAATTCCTGATGTGACATAAAACCAAATTTTGGACGCAAAAATAGTCAAAAAATTGAATCAAAGAACAATAGTTCACTACTACAACAATAGGATTCGATGAATTTCCATATATTTGCAAAACAAAAAATAAGCGAATGCCGAATCAACGACGCAACAGAAAAATTCAGTCACCACCGCTCATGGACGGTTTCAAGCCCTATGGGGTAAGAATGAAAAACCTGGAAAAAGTAATATTGCTTTTTGAAGAATATGAGGCCATCCGCTTAATCGACCATGAAAATTTGAACCAGGAAGAGGCCGCTGCGAAAATGGATGTTTCCAGACCTACATTTACGCGTATATACAAAAAAGCCCGAAAAACGATGGCCAAAGCGCTGGTAGAAGGCAAAGCATTGCTGATTGAAGGCGGAACCTATATATCAGAAAACTACTGGGTGCGTTGTGCCAAATGCTCCAAACTAACCACAGCTCCAAATCCGGTGAGTAATTGTCCCGACTGCCATTCCAATCAGGTTACAAATATTCATCATCCAAAATAAAAAAACCGGCCTCAGATGAAGCCGGTTTTTTTATTCTATAAAAGTCAATTTCTACTTCTTCTTTTCCCAGAGAGCTTCCATATCTTCCAAAGTTCTTCCTTTAGTTTCGGGAACAAACTTCCATACAAAAAGAAGCGACAATACACTCATAATACCATAAAAACTATAAGTCATTGCACCGCTGAATTCCATCATGGCCGGGTAGGTTGATGAAATCAGGTAATTGGCAGACCATTGAGCTGCAACAGCAATCGCCACGGCTTTACCCCGTATTCTGTTTGGAAATATTTCAGATATCAAAACCCAGGTAATAGGGCCCCAGGACATCATAAATGAAGCGGTATAAACAATCATAAATACCAAAGTGCTGATTCCAATAACATCAAAATAAGCCAGACCTGCAATGGCAAACATACCAATGGCCATACCTGAGGAACCCACAATTAACAACGGTTTCCGGCCCCACTTATCAACAGTGAAAATTGCAATTACTGTAAACACCACATTTACGAGCCCCATGATTACTGTTTGCATCATGGAAGCATCCTTCTCAGCCCCCATACTTTCAAATATCCGGGGAGCATAATACAACGCCACATTAATACCAACAAACTGCTGAAAAATGGAAAGCAATATTCCTACAAATATCACCGTACGTCCAAAAGAAAAAAGTTTTCCGGAATGGTGCTCCACACTGTTTTTAATATCCTTCATAATGGAACGGGCCATTTCTTTACCATTGATACGGCTTAGAATACTTAGGGCTTTATCATCCTGATGGTTTAAAGCAAGATATCGGGGCGTTTCGGGAACCAGAAAAAGCAGCAGTCCGAACAATCCGGCAGGTAATGTTTCTGAAAGGAACATTCTCCTCCATCCCACTTCATTAATCCACTCCAGAGTTTGCCCGTGGGAAATTCCCCAGTTCACAAAATAGACTACAAGCATTCCAAAAATAATGGCAAACTGATTAAGTGAAACGAGTGTTCCACGTATGTTGGCAGGAGCAACTTCTCCTATGTACATGGGACTAATAGCAGAAGCGAGACCTACGCCAATACCACCAAGTACCCGATAAAAATTGAACATCACCAGCAATCCGATGGTTGGTTCTCCAGCTTTAAAAAACAAAAATTCAGGATAACCGGAACCAAGTGCTGACAAAAAAAACAGAATGGCAGCCAACTGAAGTGATTTTTTCCGTCCAAAAGCTGAAGCAAGAATGCCGGAAATAAGTCCCCCTATAATACAACCAATCAATGCACTTGAAGTGGTAATTCCATGAACCAGGGTACTTAATCCCTGACTTTCGATCAGATAAGCTTGTACGGACTTCTCAGCACCTGAAATAACAGCTGTGTCATAACCAAAAAGCAATCCTCCCAGTGTGGCAACCAAGGTAATGGCTATGACATAAAACTTATTTTGTCCTTCCATGAAAATATTTTTTATACTTAGTTTATAAAATACACTACGAAACTACAATAATTTTCAATAACTAGATAATCTTAACAATTAATCTCACGGCAAAAAAGAAGCGACAACTGTAAAAAACAGCGTCGCCTCCCTTTATTATAGAAAAATCTGCGGCACGATTTAGATATACAGGTTAATCAACTGTTCGTAAAGCTCCTGCTTACCACTTGTCATTGCAGGTTCACCTGCATCAAGAGCAATCTTACGGAGGTCTTCCAAAGTCAACTTTCCATTTTCAAATTCTGACCCTTTACCACTATCAAAAGAAGAGTAGCGTGTTGCACGCATCTTTTTGTAATCAGAATCCGACAAAATTTTGTCAGCTGATTTCAAGGCACGGGCAAACACATCCATTGCAGCGATATGAGCAATGAAGAGGTCTTCGCGGTCGGTTGAGTTACGACGAAGCATGGCATCGAAGTTTACACCACCTGTCGGGAAACCACCTGTCTCAAGAATCACAAGCATTGCTTCAATGGTCTCATAAATATTGATTGGAAACTGGTCTGTATCCCAGCCGTTCTGATAGTCACCCCGGTTGGCATCAATGCTTCCGAGCATTCCGGCATTGGCAGCCATTTGCAACTCATGCTGGAATGTATGCTGAGCCAGAGTAGCATGGTTTACTTCAATATTCAGTTTGAAATCTTTGTCCAGACCATACTGACGAAGGAAGCCAATAACAGTTTCCGCATCAAAATCATACTGATGCTTGGTTGGCTCCATCGGCTTAGGCTCAATAAGGAAAGTCCCTTTGAAACCGTTCTTACGGCCATAATCACGAGCCAGCGTCAACAACTGAGCCAGATGATCTTTCTCACGCTTGGTATCAGTATTCAACAAAGACATATAACCTTCGCGACCACCCCAAAAAACATAGTTTTCTCCACCAAGAGCGATTGTTGCATCAATGGCATTTTTAATCTGAGTTCCGGCATGAGCCAAAACATCAAAATCAGGATTGGTTCCGGCACCATTCATGTAACGAGGATTGCTGAATACGTTGGCAGTACCCCACAACAACTTAATACCTGAAGCTTTTTGCTTTTCTTTGGCATATTCAATCATAGTCTGAAGGCGCTTTTCAATATCACCAACAGAACCATCTTCTACCACATCAATATCGTGAAAACACCAAAAAGGCATACCCAGTTTCGTCATGAATTCAAAAGCTGCATCCATACGATTCTTGTTGCGTTCTTCAACGCTTGAAGAAGCATCCCATGGGAATACGGTTGTACCACCACCAAACGGGTCACCACCGTCACCGGTCATTGCGTGCCAGTATGAAAGTGCAAATCTGAAATGCTCTTTCATTGTTTTTCCGGCAACTACCTCATCCTCATTATACCATTTGAAAGCCAAAGGTTTCTTAGAATCTTTACCTTCAAATTTAATTTTCCCTATCCCGGGGAAGTACTCTTGTTTTCCAATTAATACATCCATTGTGTTTTATTTTAATAGTTTATTCAAATGTTGTTTCCAATCTTGATAATGTTCTTTAATGGTCTCTTTATCCGGGTCTGGTGTAATAACCTCCAAACGTGTCAGATTTTCAAATGCTTCTTTAGGGCTGCTCCAGATGCCTGCACCAACAGCGGCTCCACGGGCAGCACCAAGCGAACCATCGGTATCATACAATTCAATAGTTGCGTCGGCAAGGTTAGAGAGTGTCTGACGGAACAGCGGACTCAGGAACATATTGGCTTTACCGGCGCGAATAACCTTCGTATCCACACCCATCTTAGCCATAATGTCCATACCATATTTAAAAGAAAAAGCAATTCCTTCCTGTCCGGCCCTGAGCAAGTGAGGTTGTTTATGAATATTAAAGTTCAATCCTTTAAGTACCGCGCCGGGGTTTACGTCCTCTAACACTCTTTCTGCACCATTTCCGAAAGGGAAGAAGCGCAAGCCTTCAGCACCCACAGGCGCTTGCATCGCCACTTCATTAATTTCAGGATAATCCAGTTCTTTAGCAGTATTCTGTCGCAACCAGGCATTCAAAATTCCGGTTCCATTGATACAGAGCAATATTCCAAGACGCCTTTGTTGAGCAGTATGATTAACATGGGCAAAAGTATTAACCCGGGATTTAGAATCGGGAGCCAACTGATCGCTTACTCCATAAACTACTCCTGATGTTCCGGCAGTAGCAGCTACTTCACCGGGTTCCAGCACGTTAAGAGAAAACGCATTATTGGGCTGATCCCCTGCCCTGTAAGAAACAGGAATACCCGCAGGCAACCCCAGTTCCGAGGCAACATCAGCTTTCAACTTTCCCTGGGGGGCAAACGTTCCCACTTGTTCAGGAATTAAATCTTCAGAAAAACCAAAATACTCAAGCAGTTCTTTGGAGATGTTATCAGTCTGGAAATCTACAAAAATACCTTCCGACAAACCCGAAAGCGTAGTATTCTTCTCGCCGGTAAGACGATAAGCAATATAATCACCCGGAAGCATAATCTTATCGATTCGCTCATAAACTTCGGGCTCATTCTCTTTTACCCACTTTAGTTTAGCGGCAGTAAAATTACCCGGCGAGTTGAGCAAATGGTTCAAGGACCAGTCTTCTCCAAGAGTTTTAAATGCTTCACGTCCATAAGAAACAGCCCGGCTGTCGCACCATATTATGGAAGGTCTGACCACACTTCCATCTTTATCAAGAGCTACCAGACCATGCATTTGGTAAGTAATTCCAATAGCTTTTATGTCAGCCACATTAACCTTGGCGGTATATAAAACTTCCTTAAGGGCATTTTTAATATTTGCCCACCAATCTTCCGGAGCCTGCTCTGCCCATTCCGGCTGCGGAACGGAAATAGCCATTTCTGTTTTAGGAAAAAAGGCAGATGCGGCACTCGTTCCTTTGTCAATATCCAGAAGACTTACCTTTACGGAGGAGCTTCCTATGTCAAACCCAAGTGTGTATTTCATTTTACTCTGTTCTGTTCTGGTTAGATACTATAATTATAATATTCAATTTCTAAATTCATTCCGTCTTTACTACAAGGATTCTCTGATACGTAACGTTGTAGGAATACAAAGCCTCATTGGTTCATCATTGGCGACAAACTCAGCAGCTTTCATACCCATTTCGGCAAAATTGGTAGATAAAACAGTAATCCCTTTATAGATAAATTTTTTCATCGGAGTTTCATTGTACGAAACAAAACCCACATCCTCTCCGGGCTCAAGATTTTTCTCCCGTGTTTGCTCCAAAAATCTACCCAAAATCCGGTCACTCACACTAATATAAGCAACCCCCTTCTTAATATCAAATAAATCACTGTTTTTTAGAACATCATATCTGATGTGGTGTTTTTTGCAGAATTTAATAAAATAAGTCACCGATTCATAGGGATGATTGGTGTATTCGGGATAGACGAACTGAAAATGGTTGTATTTCTTCATCAAATGAAGGGCTTTTTCAAATTCCTCAAAAAGAGGTCGGCCAAAATCCTGATATAGAACATTATTATCTTCTGATGAAAAGATATTCCAGTCTATCAGCAGCAGTTTTTCAGGAGGAATAAGCCCAAGCGCATCTTCCATGGAAGCATCATCAAAAGGCATAACAACATATTTAGCATATTTGCCAATGCTTTCCTCTATCTGCTTTTTAAAGACATCAGGTTTATAATGATGAAAATGAACATCAGCAATGACATTTTTCGGCAAATTTTTGAAAAATGAATCGTAGAGAACTTCTTTATAAGCCTTAAAAGTATCCAGAAATAAGAAAACCCTTCTGATTTCTTTTGCAATAAAATATCCCTTATTTGGAACACTCTCAATAACGCCCTGCTCCTTTAACAACGAATAAGCTTTAAAGACAGTGTCTCTGGAAAGATTATACTCCTTGCAAACCTGATTTACTGATGGTAAATGATCACCTATACTAAGTTTTTTTTCTGATATCGCATTATTTACAGATTCCACCAATTGACGAAATTTGGGAACATCTGAAGCGCTATCAATCAGATACTTAAACTCAATATTTTTATTATTTTCAGCCATTCTGTTCTGGTATGTAAACAGTGCAAATATAGTTTATTTATATGAACAACAATAAAATGTTCATTAAAAAAATTTCATCATACATAAGAACTAAACTTAAACAATTGTATTAGTGAAACTTAATATTAATATTTTTTTTTGACTATTTCTAATGGCTTATGCCTTTTGTGGTTAAAATTCATTAATTAAAGACAATACACAGTAATAAAACAAATAAAGAGACTACATTTGCAGCGATTTAATGGAAGGAAAGCGCCGACAGCTCTAACTTCCAACTGAAGTTTTGTCATTCCAATATTACTTTAAACGGTAAATAAAGCAGGAAACACAAATAACCTGCAATTCAGATAACAAAACAACAGAGACCGGACAACTTGATTTTAATCTGACCGTTCGGATATTTTAATACTTCACGTCAATTCAACCAAAAAAGATGGGCAGGTTGTGAAAACGTGAAACTCATTACTGGGAACACGTTTCTTTTTTGGTTGTACGCATTTCTGCAAATTCTATCAAAGAAACATTTTGGGATTTTAAGGTCACATTAGGATTACCTAATGGACAAGGATATACCTGATAACATTATACCGCAGGTATTATGGAGTTTATTATGTCATTTTCCAGCAAGACAACTATTTCGTGTCCATCTTATAAAATTTGCATCACTGAAACAGTGAGCTCTAATTTTTTTTTTATGATTACATTCAAAGAAACCGGGTTGAAGCCCGAAATTTTAAAATCCCTCGAAGCCATGGGATTTGAAACACCTACCCCTATTCAGGCAGAAACAATTCCATACATTCTGGAATCGACCAATGACCTGATTGCCCTGGCACAGACAGGCACTGGGAAAACAGCAGCTTTCGGACTTCCGGTTCTCAATAAAATAGAGACCAATAAAAAAGAAATTCAAAGCATTGTTCTTTGTCCTACACGGGAATTATGTCTTCAGATAACCGGCGACCTCAACCGATTTAGCAACAACTCTGACATTACTATTGTTCCGGTATATGGAGGAGAGCCTATTTACCGCCAACTTGGAGCACTCAGAAAAGGCTGCCACATGGTAGTCGGAACCCCGGGACGAGTCAATGACCTTATCAACAGGCAAAAGCTGGACCTTTCATCAGTCAGGTTCCTTATCTTGGACGAAGCAGATGAAATGCTGAAAATGGGATTTAAAGATGAGATGGATGCCATTCTTGCTCAAACTCCTGCCATGAAGCAGACATTGCTGTTCTCGGCAACCATGCCTCCTGATATTGCGTCAATGACAGGCAGATATATGAACACGCCTCACAAAATCAGCGTAACGAGCCAAAATAAGGTAGCAGAAAATATTGACCACAAATATATGGTCACATCGCCTCCTACCCTTTATCCGGCATTGCGCCGTTTTGCAGATATGCATCCCGATATTTACAGTATTGTATTTTGTCGCACACGCCAGGAGACTAAAGACATTGCCGACAAATTGATAGCCGACGGGTACAACGCAGACTCGCTGCATGGAGACCTGTCGCAAGGACAAAGAGACCTGGTAATGGGCCGTTTCCGCAAAAAACACCTTCAAATACTTGTAGCCACAGACGTTGCTGCACGAGGACTGGATGTTACCGAATTGACACACGTAATACATTATCATTTGCCTGACGATCCGGAGAATTACCTGCACCGAAGCGGAAGAACCGGCCGCGCAGGAAAATCAGGCATATCAATGGCCATTATCACTCCCGGCGAACAACGAAAAATCAAAATGCTTGAGAAACAAATAAGGACAACATTTACCCGTGAGATGATTCCACAGGGAAAAGATGTTTTCACACGCCGTTTGTCCAATTACCTGGATGTAATTTCCGATTTTGATGAACAAATGTTTCCTTCTTCTGAACTTGAGGA